>DIUF01000027.1 GCA_002422285.1 Flavobacteriales bacterium UBA6165
AATATTCCCGGAGAAACGATACAGATTTTGGAGGTGGTGCCGTAAAAATGAAAAACGGAAAATCAAACCATCTTACTTGCCTCCACAAATTAAGTCGAGATCAATTCCAAAACTTATTCAACACTTTTTCTTTCAGCCACAAGAAAAACGGAAAGGTCAAAAACGGTGTCATCGCCATGATGTAATAGGTTGCATCTGATAATTCTATGGCGGGATTCAATTCTTCTATTAGCACGAAAATCCATAAGGGAATAAATGGAAAAAGGAAAAACCAAAGGGACGCGGTAACCCCGTTCCAGAATTCATTTTTTCGATAAAAAGAACTCAATAGCGCAAAAACTATAGGAATTATCGGTGCCATTAGGAATTGACCATCGCTGTATGTATGTTCACTGCTAATGATAGAATAGACGAAGTAATGAAGCACAGAAACCAAGATTATAAAACCAATTACATAAGGCAAGGCAAAATATGTTTTGGGTTCTTCTCTGTTATAAACATGCGTGGCGATAATTGAGGCGAGTAGGGCGATGTAAAGGAACAAAAAGACCAATTCTGCTTCGAGCCATAGAGAGTAATAGGTCTCTTCATGAATGTTGAACAGCCACCCAATATGCGTAAAACCGATGTATTGTTTCGAAATGGCATCGTCAAAATGACTTGTTCGATATTGGTAGCTGCTATCTAGGTCTTTCCATAGATTAAAGTCGTTGCGTTCCGCCCATTTGTTGCTATTAAAATCTTCTGTTGTAAGCGCATGTCGCGGTTGAAAATTGTTTGCGTTCAGGTATTCCCAAACGTATTTTGCGTTGTAAATATTGGGCACGCGCCATTTTTCTAGTAAGTGTTTGAAGTTTTCAAGCGTTAGCCGAATCGAATCGGGACTGTGATCCATCCAATGGTGTATGCGCTGCAAATAAGCTTTGGAATCCGACAAGCACAAATGCTCCAAGGACCTTTTAAATCCGCATTTCGGATAATCGTAATTTTTGATATGCAGATAATGAAATCCCGGCAGACTATCCATGTTCAAGAGGAGTCCGGCTTCGTTATATTTGATTTTTATGTTGCTGTATGGTGATGGATAAACACGTTCTGTATAGGCATAACTGGTGTTTTCAATCATCAAGAAAGGCATCGAAAGAAAAAGTTGTTCGTGCAGTTCATCATAATCCGCCTCAGAAAAAATGTATTTTCTTTTTTGGTCTTCAACAAAGGTGTAAATGCTCGGACTGGTCATATAAACTCCAAGAAATGTGGCGAGCAAAAAGAAAAAAGCAATAGGATTTTTGTGCTGAGGTTTTTGTAGAAAAACAAACCATGTATAAGCCATCCAAATTAAAATACTTGCGCCAACAATTCCCCACAAGGGGTATAGAAACGAATTTGAAAAATACTCGAACTCATAGGTGCTTTCTTGCAAAAACAACTTTGTTCTGAACCAAGCGATGCTAACAATAAACCCCAACCAGAGTGCAAGAACCGAGTAAAATCTCAGCCAAATGCGTTTGAATTCCTTTTGCGTTTCCATTTCTGGCGATGAAGATATAGAAAAATGATGTGTTTTTTGTTCTCGCTCTTGGATCCACTTACTGTTTACTATTTCCTTACCTTTGTCTCATGTCTTTCAAAAAAATATTGCCTGAAGTAAAGGACGCCTTGGCGCTCATCGAAATATCGGATCTTTCTGATTATGGCAAACAACTCTTTAGCGCTATAAAATCGGGGAGTCACATTTTGGCTGTAGCGCCTAAAAATGCTGGTAAAACCGAAGCTGCTATTGTGGCTTGTTTCAACAAGGTGAACAAACAATTGGATGGTTCTCCACGGATTTTGTATGTCTGTAGCAGCATTGATGAGGCAAAAAAAATCCATGAAATGATGTCAATTGTGGCTCGGCCGTTGGATGTAACGGTTGATTTGGTGCACGACAAAGGCGACATGGTAAAGCAGCGCAACGAGATTTTCGATGGCACAGAAATCATCGTTGGCAACATGAAGCGCATATTTGCCTTGTATGTACAAAACGGCATCAATTTCAAGCTTTTGGACTACCTCATCATCGACGACTTTGAAGACGTCCTAGCACAAGGCAAATCCATGGAAATCAAACGATTAATTGAAGGCTTCGGCAAAACCCAATTGATTTGTTTGGCCAATGAACGAAATACACGTGTGGAGCAGTTTGTGGGGAGCGTGGAATTGGAATTGAAGTTGGCTTCGTGTTGAATTTTGTGACCTTGTGACTTTGTGGCTGTACTTTTTGCCACGAAGATACGAGGAGCACTAAGAATTCACAAAGTTTACTAAGCAAGACCTTACGCTGAAATTGCATAAAAATTGAAAACCAAAGAATAAAATCTTTTTTAGCATCAAGGCATTTCTTTCCACCATTGAGGCATTAAGTTGTTTTTCTTAACTAGTCTTATCTTCTTAATGGTTCAGGAATCTTCTCTTTGTTAAACCACAATGTTTACAATTCTCCCAACCACAACAATCATCTTCTTAGGCTCACCGCCCTCCAAATATTTCTGGGTTTGCTCGTGGTTCATCACCGATTGCTCCACATCTTCTTTGCTCATATCCGCTGGAAGTGTTATTTTGAAACGCACTTTGCCGTTGAACGAAACCGGATATTCAAAGCTGTTTTCTACCAAAAAGTCTGGGTTGAAAACAGGCCAATTGGCTTGTGAAACAGATTCCGTGTGACCCAATTCGCTCCAGATTTGCTCGGCAATGTGTGGTGCAAAGGGTTCCAATAAAATTACCAAAGGCTCGATGATAGCGCGGTTGTTGCATTTCAAATCGGTGAGTTCGTTTACTGCAATCATGAAAGCCGAAACGGGCGTGTTGAACGAATAACGCTCCAAATCTTCTGTGATTTTTTTGATGGTTTTGTGCAGCGTTTTTAAAGCGTCTGCACTTGGCTCAGCGTCTGAAACAGCAATCTTGTTTTGCTCATCATGGGTCAAACGCCACAATTTGCGCAAGAAGTTGTGCACGCCATTGATGCCCTTTGTATCCCAAGGTTTGGCTTGCTCCAAAGGACCCAAAAACATCTCGTACATACGCAAAGTATCGGCACCGTATTTTTCTACAAGCTCGTCGGGGGTTTGAACGTTGTATTTGGATTTCGACATTT
>DIUF01000035.1:0-5605 GCA_002422285.1 Flavobacteriales bacterium UBA6165
ATGTTTTGCTTTTCCGTTACGTAAATCACTGGCACAGGATTTAAGGAATGTGCTGTATTTGGACTTCCATCTTCGTTTACTGCAAAATCTGCGTTGCCATGGTCAGCAATGATGATGAGTTCGTAACCCATTGATTGAGCAACAGTAACAATTTCTCCCAAACAAGTATCTACTGTTTCAACAGCTTTCATAATGGCTTCATAAACACCCGTGTGACCCACCATGTCTGGATTTGCAAAGTTCAAACAGAAAAAATCTGGGGTTTTGTCTTTCAAAGCTGCAATCAATTTATCGCGCACTTCAAAAGCACTCATTTCGGGTTGCAAATCGTAAGTCGCCACTTTGGGAGAATTCACCATGATGCGCGTTTCGCCTGCAAATGGAATCTCTCTTCCGCCATTGAAAAAGAAGGTCACGTGCGGATATTTTTCTGTTTCTGCGATGCGAATTTGTGATTTTCCAGTCTTTGAAATCACTTCACCCAAGGTGTTTTCCAAGTTGTCGTTTTCAAAAACTATATGGATGTTTTTATACTGCTCATCGTATTGCGTCATCGTTACGAAGTACAATTCCATCGGCGCCATGTTTTGCTCAGCAAATGCTTGCTGGGTGAGGGCAGTGGTCAATTCGCGTGGTCTATCTGTGCGGAAATTGAAGAAAATGACTACATCACCATTTTCAATTTTTCCATCGCTGAGCACATGTGGCTCTATAAATTCATCGCTAATTCCACCGGCATAAGATGCATCAAAAAGTTGGGCAAGAGATTCTGCTTTTTGTCCTTGTCCACGCACCAATAAATGGTAAGCTTTGGCAATGCGTTCCCATCGTTTGTCGCGGTCCATGGCATAATAGCGACCAATAACCGAAGCAATTTTGATGTTTTTATTTTGGATGTGGTTTTCCAAATTCAGTAAAAACTGTTTCCCAGATTTTGGGTCACAGTCGCGCCCGTCGGTGAAAGCATGGATAAAAACGTTTTTCATTTCATGATTCGCAGCCATGTCACAAAGCGCGTGCAAATGTTCTTGCGATGAATGTACGCCGCCATCAGAAACCAAACCTATGAAATGTGTTTTGGACTGACGTTTTTTGGCTGTTTCAAAAGCAGTAAGAAGGACTTTGTTCTCGAAAAAATCGCCATCCGCAATCGATTTGTTGATTCTCGTCAATTCTTGATAGACAATTCTACCTGCGCCAATATTCAAGTGACCGACTTCCGAATTGCCCATTTGTCCGTCTGGCAACCCGACATCAAGACCTGAAGTTTTGAGCGTGGCATGGGGATAATTCTTCCATAGTGCATAAAAATTGGGAGTATTGGCATTGTAGATGGCATCGGAATGGTCTTTTTTTCCGAGACCCCATCCATCTAAAATAATTAATCCGGCTTTTTTCATGAACGCGTATTTGTGGCTGCAAAATTAGACAAGTTTCGACAAGATTTCATTTAAAGTTGCTGCGTCGACATCGTGTTTACCTTCAAAAGTGATTGTTTCTGGATGGAAATCGTGTTTTTTGAGCCATTCAGATTGATTATATTCATTGTCTGAATTCTCCGCGAAATAAGGATCTTGATCGCCCATCACATAAAAATGTCTCATGCCTTCCCACTTTGAATTATTGGCATTGATTTCCAAATCGGGTGGAAAAACGCCTGCCCATTGAATAAATGCATCAATCTTGAAATCAGTTTTCTCTATCCACCGTGCCGCTGTTGCCGCTCCTTGACTAAATCCCAGTACAACGACCTTTTGAAATGTATGGTTTTGATTATAAAATGCATAAACTTGATTCAAATAGTTGATGTTGTCTTCAATATCATCCAATCGCGCTTCTTTGGTCATCCAAGAAGCACCCACGCGACCTGAAGTGCCATTGAGGTAAAATCGATGCAAACCTTCTGGAGCAATCACGAAAATTTCATCCGAATCCACTTGTTGAAACCTGCGAATGAAATAAGGCACCAATTGCCCATAACCATGCAGTGCAATCAAGAGAATTTTGGATTTCTCGATTTGTCCATGAACTGCAATTCGTCCGGTTTTTTGAATGGAAATAGAATGTGTTTCAGTGTTCATGGATTTTGACAAGTTTGAGTTCGTGTCAAAATTAGAGTTTTCCTGTTGTTTTGGTACATTCTCGGTAAATCATTCAGAATTTCAAATCAATAATTCGGCTTGATTTGGTTTATTTCTAGGTTTATTTCTACTAAGAATCAACTATATTTGCTAAAAGTTTCATGTCATGGCAACTGTTGTTAAGAATTTTGAAGATTTGGATTTAAGCAAACAATACACGTATTCCGATTATTTGCTTTGGCAGTTTTCTGAGCGCGTGGAATTGATTCGAGGTTGGATCAAGAAAATGAGTCCTGCGCCGAATCGTGCACATCAAACATTGTTATTCAACTTAACCATGAACATTGGTAAATACGCTAATAATGTGCCATGCAAAATGTTTTTTGCACCATTTGATGTCCGCTTACCAATTAAATCCAAGAAAAAAGATACAACAGTTGTTCAGCCCGATTTTTGTATTGTTTGTGATAAATCAAAATTAGACGACCAGGGTTGCAATGGTGCGCCCGATTTAATTGTGGAAATTCTATCCCCATCCAATGCGCGCCACGATTTAGATACTAAATTCAATTTGTATGAAGAGGCTGGTGTTCAAGAATATTGGATTGTTCAGCCGCAATCGAAAACCATTTTGATTTATGTTTTGGAAAATGACCGCTACATCGGCTTGAAGCCTTTCGGTGAAGATCAAATTGCCGCGGGTCGTTTGTTCCCTGAGATGAAAATTGATGTGAATGAAGTTTTTATGAATGTTTAATCAACTTGAATTATGGCAGTTATTACAGATTTTTCACAACTGGATTTAACCAAACAATATACTTATTCGGATTATTTGCTTTGGCAGTTTTCTGAACGGGTAGAATTGATCCGCGGTTGGATCAAGAAAATGAGTCCTGCCCCAAATCGTGCGCATCAAACTGTTTCTTGGAATTTAAGTGGGATGGTTTACAATGCCTTTCAAAATCAACCTTGTTTTGCGTTTCCTGCGCCTTTCGATGTTCGTTTGCCTATAAAATCCAAGAAAAAGGATACTACTGTTGTTCAGCCAGACATTTGTATTGTTTGTGATAAATCAAAATTAGACGACCAGGGTTGCAATGGTGCGCCTGATTTAATTGTAGAAATTCTATCCCCATCCAATGCGCGCCACGATTTAGATACTAAATTCAATTTGTATGAAGAGGCTGGTGTTCAAGAATATTGGATTGTTCAGCCGCAATCGAAAACCATTTTGATTTATGTTTTGGAAAACGACCGCTACATCGGCTTGAAGCCTTTCGGTGAAGATCAAATTGCTGCTGGACGCTTATTTCCGGAGATGAAAATTGATGTGAATGAGGTTTTTGTGAATGTGTGATTACTTCTTCCCATCCAAATATTCCACCACCTTTCTCACGCTTCCCAATTCGGCTAAAAGTTTCTCAGCTTCCTTGTATTCTATTGCATGTGCAGCTAGAATCATGCGCACAGCTCTGTCAATCAGTTTGTTGTTGCTCAATTGCATGTCCACCATTTTGTTGCCCTTCACACGACCGAGTTTAATCATCAGACTCGTGGAAATCATGTTCAAGATGAGCTTTTGCGCAGTTCCGGATTTCATACGTGTGCTGCCTGTTACATATTCAGGACCAACCAACGCAACCATGGGAAATTGACAGGCTTTCGTAATTGGGCTATCGGGATTACAGGTGATACATGCTGTAATAGCACCAATTTCTTGAGCTTTTTTCAATGCGCCAATCACATAAGGCGTTGACCCTGAAGCGGCTATTCCAACCAAAACATCTTGCGCATCAAATTGATAGGCTTGCAAATCTTTCCAGCCTTGTTCGGTGTCGTCTTCGGCAAATTCAACGGCTTTGCGAATGGCACTGTCGCCACCTGCAATGATTCCTACAACCAAATCTTGGGGCACACCAAAAGTAGGCGGACATTCTGAAGCATCCACAACGCCCAAACGGCCACTTGTGCCTGCGCCCATGTAAAACAAACGTCCACCGTTTTGCATTTTTTCAAAGGCTGCGTCAATGAATTTTTCAATCTCAGGAATGATTTCCCCAACGGCAAGATGTACCTTGGCATCTTCTTGGTTAATTCCCAAAAGCAATTCGCGGGTGGATTTGCTTTCTAAAGATTGGTGTAAGCTATCTGATTCGGTGATTTTCATTGTTGAATGTTTTTTAGCGGTTACCCATAAATCCCAATTTCCTCAATGCCATCCGAGTTTTTACAAGCCCGGTACATGCCTTCTGTATTGAATTCCATGGAGATGTTTCCATTTTTGTCGATGGCAATTAATCCTCCATCTCCGCCCAATTTGAGCAAGCGATTTTGCACGACTTCACTTGTGGCTTCTTGTAAATTTTTATTGGCGTGTTCCATCAAAGCGCTTACCTGAAAAGCTGTTACATTTCTAATGAAAAATTCTCCACTACCTGTACAACTCACCGCACAAGTTTCATTGTTTGCATAAGTGCCAGCACCAATAATCGGACTATCGCCAACGCGTCCCCATTTTTTATTGGTCATGCCGCCTGTTGAAGTTGCAGCAGCTAGATTGCCGTGTTGATCAAGTGCCACTGCACCAACGGTTCCAAATTTTTCATCTTTTTTGGATGCAACATGGTCGAGTTGGAAGCTGTCGGTGTTTTTGATCTCCTGCCATTGGTCGTAGCGGAATTGGTCGTAAAAATATTCGGCAGGTTCTAATTCATAGCCTAAATCTTGGGCAAATTTCAAAGCTCCCTCTCCTGCTAAAAAAACATGTTCGCTTTTCAGCATCACATCTTTGGCGAGTGAAATTGGGTTTTTGATGCCAGAAATCATGGATACAGCACCTGCATTTAAGTTGTTTCCATCCATAATAGAGGCGTCCATTTCGTGTGTGCCTTGGTTGGTAAAAACAGAACCGCGACCTGCATTGAAAAGTGGACAATCTTCAAGAGATTTTACAGTTTCTTCGACGGCAGCAATAGCGCTTCCCCCGATTTCTAAAACACGGTATCCAAGATGCAAGGCACGCTCAAGGGCATCGCGATATTGTTGTTCTTTTTCTGGTGTCATCATGCCTTTTACCAGTGTTCCAGCGCCGCCATGCAAGGCCAATGCAAATTTTTTCATAACCTTTAGAATTAAAAAAGGCCATCCTTCTAATGATGGACAGCCTTCAAATTGATTTATTGTATCTATTAACGATTTTCTATTGAAACATAAGCGCGTTCTGTAGCTCCTGTGTAAACTTGTCTTGGGCGACCAATTGGTTCGCCTCCCAAACGCATTTCTCTCCATTGAGCAATCCAACCTGGCAAACGTCCGATAGCAAACATTACCGTAAACATGTCTGTTGGAATTCCGATTGCTTTGTAAATAATTCCTGAGTAGAAATCCACGTTAGGATATAAGTTACGTGCTTTAAAATATTCATCCTCCAAAGCAACTTTTTCCAATTTCTTGGCGATAGCCAACAATGGGTCGTTTACACCAAGTGCCTCCAACACATCGTCACACGCTTTTTTGATGATGGT
>DIUF01000035.1:5649-13207 GCA_002422285.1 Flavobacteriales bacterium UBA6165
CCCCAAAGCGCAGAAATACCAGCAGAAATGGCGGCATATAAATTCGCTTGAGATGAACCAACGATTCTAACTGTAGAGGTTGAACAGTTCTGCTCATGGTCAGCGTGTAGAATCAATAATTTGTTCAATGCAGAAGCAACAACAGGGTCAACTTTATATTCATCTGTTGGCATGGCAAACATCATGTGCAAGAAATTTGAACAGTAGTCCAAATTGTTTTTTGGATACATGAATGGGTGACGCATAGAATTTTTGTATGACCAAGCCGCCAAAGTTGGCAATTTCGCCAATAGTCTATGAATGGTCAAATCAAAAGCTTCTTCTGAGCGATTTGGATTCAAAGATTCTGGGTAGAATGTTGAAAGTGAGCAAACCATTGATGCCAAGATACCCATTGGGTGTGCTTGAGCAGGATAAGCCTCGAAGAATTGCTTCATGTCCTCATGCACCAATGTGTGCTTGGTGATGGTGTTTTGGAAGTTTTCCAATTGCGCTTGCGTTGGCAATTCTCCATAAATCAACAAGTAAGCAACTTCGATAAAAGTTGCTTTTTCTGCTAATTCTTCTATAGTATATCCACGGTAACGCAAGATGCCATTTTCTCCGTCTAAGAAGGTAATCTCACTTTGTGTACTTCCCGTGTTTTTAAATCCTTGATCGAGGGTAATGTATCCCGACAAAGCACGTAGCTTGGAAATATCAATCGCTTTTTCATTTTCTGACCCTGTGATTACAGGTAGTTCGTAGACTTTACCTTCTAATTCGATTTTGGCAACTTCGCTCATTTTATTGTAAAAATTTAGTTTTAAAAATTAAGCCCCGAAATTAAGCACAATTTGTTTAACGATGATGATGGATTAACAAAATTTTAGAAATAATATTTTTAGATATTTTTTCAGTGATTATAGATTATCCAATGTGTATTGAAGCATTTGGTCGAAGATATGCATACGCGTATTTCCCCCATAAATTCCGTGGTTTCTGTTTGGGTAAATAAACATGTCAAATTGTTTGTTGGCTTTGATGAGCGCATTTATCATTTCCATTGCGTTTTGATAGTGCACATTATCATCAGCAGAACCATGAATGATGAGGTATTTTCCTTCCAAATTTTCACAGAAATTTATAGGCGAATTTTGGTCGTATCCAGCTGTATTTTCTTGGGGAGTGCGCATGAAACGCTCTGTGTAAATATTGTCGTAATAGCGCCAATTGGTCACAGGGGCCACAGCAATCCCCATTTTAAAAGTGCCGGCACCCTTGGTCATGGCCAACGATGACATGTATCCGCCATAACTCCAGCCTTGTATGCCTAACCTTTCAGGGTCAACAAAGTTTAATTTTTTTAAATTTTCTGCTGATGCAAGAATGTCTTCCAATTCTAATTTTCCAAGTTGCAAATACGTGGATTTCAGGAATTTTGCGCCTCTGAATTGTGTTCCGCGTGAGTCAACGGAAACCACAATGTATCCTTTCTGAGCCAACAGTTGATGGTACATAAAGGTTGCTCCATCCCAGCGGTCATTTACGGTATTGCTTCCAGGTCCACAATACACAAACATGTAAACGGGATGCTTTTCGTTTTCGTCGAAATTGTATGGTTTTATCATCCAAGCATTGAGTTCTCCCGCCGCACCATTAACGGTCATGAATTCTTTCTGACGCAATTTGTAAGATTCCAATTTGGTTCTCAAAGCTTGATTGTCCTCTAAAACTTGAATTTGGGTTCCGTCTTGGCGATGAAGTGAAGTTACGGGCGGCGTGTTGGCATCTGACCAAGTTTGAATGAAATATTTCATCCCGTTTGAGAAATTCGCATCTGTGTGGCCCTTTTTTGTTGATAAGCGCTTTTTAGCTTTCGATTCCAAATGAACGCTGAACAAATCTTTCTGCGTCGCACCGTTTTCGGATGAGGTAAAATAGATGTTTTTCGTGCTCGGATCGAAACCTTTCACTTCAATCACGTCCCAAGAACCTGTTGTGATTTGCTCCATTTTTCCATCGAAGTGAATTCTGTAAATGTGCTTGAAACCATCTTTTTCAGAAGTGGTGATAAAAGATGTGCCATCTGGTAGAAAAGCCAAATTGTCGTCGATTTCTACATAAGCCTCATCGGTAATGGTTGCAAATAATTGTGCTTGATTCGATTTTCCATTTGGGTCGAATTTGAAAAATTGCAACTTATTCTGATGTCTGTTCAAGGTTTGAATGAGTAGGGTAGCGTTGACAGGCGAGAACTTGATTCGTGGAATGTATTCATAAGTGCCCACACCAATTTGACGTGCTCTCTTTTTGCCAATGGCTTGCACATGAAGGGTAACTTTTGAATTGTCTTCACCGGCTTTGGGGTATTTCCATGTGAAAAGCTCAGGATACAAAGAGCCATAGTAAGTCATTGAAAATTCTTTTACCTGCGACTCATCAAATTTCAAAAATGCGATGTATTTGCTGTCGGGCGACCAGTCATAGGCTTTCGTGTAGGTAAATTCTTCCTCATAAACCCAGTCTGTTGTTCCGTTGATGATGTAATTCTTTTGACCATCACGAGTCAATTGCTGGATTTTGCCATTACTCAAATTTTTCACAAAAATGTTGTTCTCTGAGATGTAAGAAACAAAGCGGCCATTGGGCGAAAATTCAGCCAAAGTTTGTATTTTTCTTTTGTCATCTAATGGCTCAAATTTCATGGTTTTTAAATCCAAGATGTAGTAGAATGCTGTATAACTGTGACGATAAATAGACACCATATCTGTTACAATAAGCATTTTACTTTCATCCGTGTTGAATTCATAGTCTTGGATGCTTATTGATTTACCCTCGATTTTCAATTCGTTGCCATCCACCAAAACGCTCGAGGCTCCAGAAAAATCTTCAAATTTATATTTGAGAATTTTGTTTTTTTCCAGTCGAGTAAATTCCTCACCATTTTTCATAGAGCGGAATCCGCGCACTCCTTTAGCAGAAAAATCGCCTGTACTCCAAATCTGTTGATTGGTGAGCATAGAATAATTAGGGCGTTCGCACAAGGCTATTTGGCTGAATAAAAATGCGGAAAAGATTGCGATGAATTTAGTTTTCATTGGGTTGAGGGTTATTGGTGTTATTGAGACTTAATACGGTGTTATAATTTCGTGTTAGTTGTGCATTAAGTAGACGAATTACTTTGGTGCGTGTTCTGAAAATTGAGCGCACATGTAGAAAATAAGTTTTGTGAATAATCTTGTGTTCAGAATCTCGAAAAACGAAGGCAAAAAACGATGTTTTGGGTTCTTTACGAATCAATTTTCCCTGGTCATCATAAACGCTAATACTGTCCAATCGTTCCATTTTACCAAAAGTGCCAAGTAAATAGTTCGTAGTGTCAATATCTTTAGAGCTTATTGGATTCTGCGAAGCGTTGAACCATTGTATTTTACTGTATTTTTTTTGTCTCAGCAGGTGGGCTTCACTTTTGTAATAGAAATACACCTTACCGAATTTATAGTATTTGTTAAATGCATTAAAAATCTCGTTAAACTCTTTGTTCAGTTCAATATCGAAGCGACGAAGCTTGTCTTGTTCATTGTGCTCCACAAGTTTGGCTCGAATCGAAGCCCGGTCAGCTAACTCCACCAATAAACTACCGGTTTTTAGCGTGTTCACATACATTTGGTAGGTAGGGTCTTTGAGTATGGACCGCGATTGAGCTTTACCGAAATTGAAAGTCATTAAAAATGACAAAGTCAAAAGGCAATTCAATATTCTGATGTGGTTCATATCAAGCGTTCTTTTTCAAGGTGCTAAAATTAGTAGTTTATATTTTAATGGTCATGAATTCTGTGTATTGAAATATTTTTTGATTTTTTTTCAAAATTACTTGGTGGTTCAAAAAATAGCTCTACTTTTGTCAAGTCAATCATTCGCAACGAATATTGACATGGGTTTTATAGTTTTAGCATGGTTTGACAAAAAGAGAAGAAGAGTAAAGGCTTTCCTTCTCTTTTTGTTTTTTAGACGTTTTGTATTACTTTTGAGCCAAACTCTGTAAAACTATCATCATGAAAATTTTCTATTATTCTTGTCTGTTCCTGTTTTCTTTAGGCTTGGCTAATGCTCAATCGCAGGTAACAATTGGTTCAACAACCCTGCAAGTCGATACGCTCGCCTCCGGATTAGATATTCCTTGGGAAATTCTGTGGGGTCCAGATGATTATATTTGGATGACTGAGCGCCGCGGTCGTGTGAGTCGTGTGAATCCAGAAACTGGTCAAGTAACTGTTATTTTGAATCATCAAAGTGCTGTATGGCAAAGCTCTGAATCGGGAATGTTGGGTATGGCTTTGCACCCAGATTTTGCAAATAGTCCTTACGTTTATATAGCCTATACTTATGGAACGTCATCGTCAAACGCCAAAGAAAAGATTGTTCGTTTTGAATACAATGGCACGAATCTCATCAACGAAACGATACTTTTAGACAATATTCCAGCGAACAGCACGCATATCGGTTGTCGAATTTTATTTATGCCCGATGGCACTTTGTTGTTTACCACAGGTGATGCTCAAAATCAACCAAGTTCACAAAACATGAATTCGTTTGCAGGAAAAGTTTTGCGCATGAATCAAGATGGCACTATACCAGTTGATAATCCTTATGGTCCAGATAGCTACGTTTACGCGAGTGGCTTTAGAAATACGCAAGGAATGGTGATGTTGGATAATGGAAGAATATTCCTTTCTGAACACGGTCCAAACACCGACGATGAGTTTATGGAATTGATACCAGGAAGAAATTATGGCTGGCCTAATGTTCATGGCTTTTGTAATACAACTGCTGAAATTCAATTTTGCGCTGATAGCAATGTGGTTGAACCACTAATTGCTTGGACACCAACCATTGCTCCATCTGATTTGATTTTTTATGAAAATCCATTTTTCCCAGAATGGGATGGAAAATTTTTGATGACCGTTTTGAAAGATCGATTTTTGATGGCTATTGAAATGAATGAAGACATGGATGAAGTTGTTGCTCAAACGCAATACCTTAATAATATGTACGGTCGTTTGCGTGATATTTGTGTGGGTCCGAATAAGGAATTTTACTTGGCAACCAATGGTCAGTTTTGGTCGAACAGTTCTCCGAACACGCATACTATTGTTCGTTTAACCCCTCCATTCAGCGGTGTGGGCTTGGATGCCAGTGAATTGCCGAAATTGTTGGTGTTTCCGAACCCATCCAACGGTACATTCAAAATTGCTGCATCCAATGGAAACGCTGTTTTCAATCGAGTTGTGGTTCGTGACTTGTCGGGTCGAGTAGTAGCCAGCTTTGAAAATATTGCTGCCAACGCTGAAATCCAATTAAATAATACACCAGCTGGAGTTTACTTCGTGGAGGTTGAAGTGAACGGTGCCATCATCATGGAGCGTTTGGTGATTCAGTAGGCGTGTTTTCTAGGACTAAAATATCAGCCATCAAAGTGCTTACGTGTGCTTTGGTGGCTTTTTTTGTGGTAAATGCTTTGGCTTTTATACAATTTCTCTTTCAACTATATGATGGGGCAGATAGATTCAATATAGGTTGGCCTTTTCGGTTTTTCTATTTGAATTTTATGTCGAAAGGTGAGCGAATTCACGGGTTCAGTTTGCACCATTTTATCTTAGATTTCGCCTTAACCTTTCCACTCATAGTGTTGATAGCGTTTATTTCGAATCGAGTTTTTAGTGCAGCATTCAAAAGAAAACACTGAGATTCGTATTTTTACTCCCCATGCTCCTCCTTCCAAGCCTCAGCCAACATCAAATAAGGCTCGAGCATGTGATGCACAAAAATATCTGAAGAATTTTGTGGGTATATCTTGTAATAAAGTTCAAAGGGCTCCAACATGATGTGATTTCCCGCTCGGCAGTAATTGTGGCTGTGGTGAAATTCTGGCTCCACAAATTGAGGACGGTTATTCTTAACCTGTTTACCAACGCGTTTGCCTAAATTCTTCTTGATTGCTTTACGCGCTTTTTTCGTTTTTCTATCCAAGCCTTTATACGCCGTGGACATCGCCAAGCGCGGAATGAGTTTTTGCGTTTTCAATCCTTCTTTGATATAAACAAAAGGCTGCGTTGCGGTCATGTCTTCTGTGGTTTGCACAGAAAATGGCATCAGTGGAATCCAATCTTCTGGGTTGATTACGTTAAATGCCCATGTCAATGGCGTGTAGCTTTCAAAATCGTAGGCAAAATGAATGTTTCCTACTTTTGGACCGGCGCTGGAGTACATCTTGAAACGGATGTCTTTCGGTAGTTTGCCCTGCTTTTGCAAATAGTGAAAATGCGCAAAACACAGATAAGACAATGCGCCGCCTTGACTGTGACCAAATATCAAAAACTCGCGCCGACCTTGTGTGTAATGCAGCATGATTTGCTCAAGCATATCACGTTCCATAGCGCCCACGGCATAAGTCCAGCCAATGTGCACGGCAGCGTCTTTTTTCTCGGCAAAACAGTATTCAAATTTCACAGAATCGTTAATGGTTAGTGTGCCTTTTGCTGGAACCATCGCCGTGTAAAAATTCTCTGTCCAACTGATAGCCCGCGGTGTTGTTGAGCGAATACTGATCCCCATCAAACTGTCGCCATCGCGCTGCCAAATATCAAAACGGTTGTCCATGCCCACAACAGGTGAACGATAAATACGTTGCCATTCCTCAGGTTTACACAACATGCTATCATGGATTGAACCATATTGGCAAAAGTTCATTTTTAAAGTAACGATGTATTCGTCGATGGAGAAGTGGGGTGTGAGTATTTTATTTTGTGCTCGGGCGAAAACTCCGGAAAGCAATGCTAGGATAAAAATATACTTTTTCATGGTTTTCTATTTGTGAGATAATCAATCACCTCCGCCGCAGCATGTAATCCAAACAGCGCAGGCATATAACTAATAGTGCCATAAAACGATTTTTTGAAATTGACGCCGCTGGTCATTTTGAGCGATTTTTTGTCTTGCATTTCGGAGGAAAAAACGGCTTTGAATCCCGTGCGGATGTTTTCTTTTTTCAAGCGCTTTCTGATGTGAGCACCCATCACGCAATTGTGCACTTTAGAAATATCTGCCACCTGAACACGTGTCGCATCCATTTTCCCGCCAGCACCCATCGAACTGATAATTCGGATTTTGTTTCGGAAACAATATTGAATTAATGCCAATTTGGGTGTCATCGAGTCGATGCAATCCATCACATAATGCGGTCGATCCCTTTCTATTATGGCTTCAATGCGCTCGGGGAGTAGAAATTCGTTCAACACATTCAGCTCAATATTCGGATTGATGTCTCGAATGCGTGCGGCCAAAACATCTGCTTTTGAAATACCAACAGTAGATTGCAGCGCGGTAAGTTGTCGATTGATGTTGGTTTCGTCAAAAACATCGCCGTCCATAATGGTCATTTTTCCAATTCCAGCGCGGGCAATAAATTCAGCGGCATAAGAGCCAACACCACCCAATCCACAAATCAAAATATGGCTCGAAGCGAGTTTGGCCAAGGCTTCTTCTCCAACGAGAAGTTCGGTTCTTTCAAGCCAGT
>DIUF01000035.1:13332-15090 GCA_002422285.1 Flavobacteriales bacterium UBA6165
CTGCGGTTGTATTCTATGGAATCGTACAAGAAATTATAAATATTGATAATGCCGAAATAGCCAAGGGTGGCGTCTTCCTCCAAATACGATGTTTTCCAAATCGGATGACCATCTTCAAAGCGAAATACATTGGTATGCATGTGGAAAACCAAAATGTCGCTGCCCACCGCAATTTGAATTTCAAAATCACCACTGGTCATTACCTTGCAGCGCACCCGTTCATCTTTCACCTCCTTGCGCAGCGTTTCAATTTCCTGATTCACAAGTTCTTTGAATTCTTGAAATTTGGACTTCATGATGTGATACACATCTTGCTTTACTGCAGCACGATTGCTCAGTAAATCTACTAATATTTCGTGATAATTTTTTTCAGGCATCTTAGTAAGCTTTGGCGAACAATACTTTTCGTGCAGATGGCTTTCCAGTCAACATGCACGTTCCTGGTTCAATTGGAAAATCAAAAGGCAAACAACGAATCGTGGCTTGTGTTTCCGTTTTGATTTGGTCTTCCGTTTCTGGTGTGCCGTCCCAATGCGCCAAGATAAATCCTCCTTTGGTTGTCAAAACTTCTTTGAATTCATCATACGAATTGACTTCAGTGATGCTTTCATCGCGCATTTGTTTGGCTTTCGCGAAAAGATTTTGTTGAATTTCTTCAAGCAAGTTTTCGATATAAGCCTCAATACCATCCAAGGAAATTGTTGATTTTTCTTTGGTGTCTCTACGCGCCACTTCTGCTTGATTGTTGGTAATATCTCTTGGTCCAAGTGCAATTCTCACTGGAACACCTTTTACTTCATATTCGGCAAATTTCCAACCCGGACGCTTTTGATCATCGTCGTCGAATTTAAACGAAATGCCTTTTGATTTCAAGGTGTCGGTGATTTTTCCTGCCACCTCTCGAATCATATTCAGTTCTTCCTCAGATTTATAAATCGGAACAATCACCACTTGAATTGGCGCCAAAAGTGGAGGCAAAACCAATCCTTCATCATCGGAATGCGTCATAATCAAAGCCCCCATCAAACGCGTGGAAACACCCCAAGATGTTGCCCAAACGAAATCTTGTTTTCCAGATTTATCCGTGAATTTCACGTCGAAAGCCTTTGCGAAATTTTGTCCCAAGAAATGCGATGTTCCAGCCTGTAAAGCTTTTTTATCTTGCATCATGGCTTCGATACAATAGGTTTCATCGGCGCCAGCAAAGCGCTCGTTGGCAGATTTGACGCCTTTAATAACAGGCATCGCCATATAGTTTTCTGCGAAATCTGCGTAAACATTTAGCATTTGTTCTGTTTCAGCGATGGCTTCTTCTTTGGTTGCATGCGCAGTGTGTCCTTCTTGCCACAAAAATTCAGTTGTACGCAAAAACAAACGCGTCCTCATTTCCCAACGCACCACATTGGCCCATTGGTTGATCAAAATTGGCAAATCGCGGTAAGATTGAATCCAGTTTCTGTATGAATTCCAAATGATGGTTTCAGAAGTTGGACGCACAATCAACTCTTCTTCCAATTTGGCATCTGGGTCAACAATCACACCCGAACCATCTTCAGCATTTTTCAAGCGATAGTGGGTTACAACAGCACATTCTTTGGCAAAACCATCGATATGACTGGCTTCTTTACTCAAATATGATTTCGGGATAAACAAGGGGAAATAGGCATTGGAATGACCTGTTTCTTTGAATTTTTTATCCAATATTTCTTTCATTTTTTCCCAGATGGCATAACCGTAAGGCTTAATCACCATGCATCC
>DIUF01000010.1:0-21982 GCA_002422285.1 Flavobacteriales bacterium UBA6165
CTCACTTCCGTCGTGATTCATCACGATGCTCCTCCCCACTCCACTCAATACCGTCGTGATTTATCACGATGCTCTTAATTTTATCACGATGCTCTTAATCACGACGATTTTTCACATACTTCTCCAACCACTGATCCTGTTCCCACATCATATGCAAAATATTCTCTCTCGCTGCGTAACCATGACTTTCGTGCGGCAACAATACCAAACGGGCTACTCCACCCAATCCTTTGATGGCGCCAAACAAACGCTCGCTTTGCAATGTAAATGTACCTGGATTGTTGTCGGCATCGCCGTGAATCAACAAAATTGGCGTTTTGATTTTATCAGCATGCGTGAAAGGCGACATGCGCAAATACAATTCTCTATCATCCCAAAAACTACGCTCTTCAGATTGAAACCCGAAAGGCGTTAATGTTCTGTTGTATGCCCCGCTTCGTGCAATTCCAGCTGCGAATAAATCGGTGTGCGCCAGCAAATTAGCCGTCATAAAAGCCCCGTAGGAATGTCCCCCAACCGCAATACGCTTTCTGTCGCCAACATCCATGGCATCTAATTTATCGATGGCCGCTTCGGCATTGGCAATCAACTGTTCGATGAAACTGTCATTGGGTTCTTTGTCGCCCTCGCCTACGATTGGGAAACTGGCATTATCCAAAATCGCATAACCACGCGCTGCCCAATAAATCGGAGAACCGTAGAACAACTGCGTGAATTTATAAGGCGATTCTTTCACTTGTCCAGCTTCACTTGCACTTTTGAATTCCGTTGGATAAGCCCACATAAAAACAGGCAGCGGACCATCTTTTTCCTTGTTGTAACCCGCAGGCAAATACAAAGTACCATTCAAGGCCACGCCATCTTTTCTGGTGTATTCAATTTTTTCCTTGGTTACCCCCATAAACGATTCATAGGGATTTGGGAAGAAAGTGATTTGCTTGGTCGTTTTCTGTCCTACTGCGCGATAATGATAATTCGGATTCGTCGTTGTACTTTCAATGCGTGTAATCATGGTCAACTTATCCCAATCCACCACGCGGGTGATTGACTCATAAGTCGATTTTCCTTCAGCACGCCACAAACGTTTGGTTTTGAATGTCGCCAAATCAAATTCATCCACAAAAGGTCGATTGCCCTCGGGAGAATATCCTTCGCCGGTGAGGTACAATTTCTTGCCTTTTTTATCGAATTTCAATGTTCGGAAGCGCCCGTTGGCATCCAATTCTGTGGCAAAATTTCCAAGTTGCGCATACATTTCTTGGGTTGATCGTTTTTCAATCAATCGAGGTGTCAATTTGGTGTTTGCAGGACTAAAAAGATAGGAAGCCATTTCTCTGGTTTTCCACCAACCTTCAAACAAAATGGCGGCATTCATATTCCCCCAAGTAATGCCACGGTAGCGCAATTTCGTCTTGGCAATCAATTCTGGGCTGCCCGAAAATGGCGCAGCATGTTGGTACACAAAATCGCGAAATTCAACTTCTTTTGCTGGGTCGCCACCATCTTGCGCTTCACACCAAACCAAGGTTGCCGGCTGATCTGCGCGCCATGTGAAATATCTTTTGCCCGTTTCCACAGCATCAAATCCTTTGGGCAATTCTTCAATCAAAGGCTTGCTGTAGAACTGATAAGTCAATTTTCCTGTGGTGTTGTAAATATTGGTCTGCTCCGGAAAACGATGGTAAGGCACAATGTAAGAGTATGGTTTTTCATAAAACGAAATTCGAATCAACTGTCCATCAGGTGAATATTCCAATTCCGAGTAAATTTTCTCTGGCAAAAAGGTGCTTTGGCTGGCATTCAATTCAATTTTGTCCAAACGCGCAGTGGCATAATAGTCAAACATGGCTTCATCTTGTTTGCTGCGAAGTAAATCCTGATAGGTTCGAACGGGAGCACTATTTCCTGTGGCTTCTTGCACGGCAGGACCGGTTGGCAAGGCTTTTTTCGGTTTGATTCGGTTTTCTGGAATCACTTGAATCAACAAAGATTTGGAATCAGGACACCAAGTAAACGGACTTCCCATCACGCCATTCAATTTTGATTTTCCCAAAGCTGATGCCGTTGCCGATTCAACATTGAGAATGAAAAGAAAAATTCCTTCGTCGGTGGTGTTGGTAAAAGCCATCAATTTCCCATCGGGCGACATGCCAAAATCTGACAAACGCGGATTTTTGGGCAAACCAGAAACTTGGCGTTCATTGCCAGTTTTCAGTTCTAAAACTTTCAAATTTTTGTAATAGGTCTTTCTCGACTGACCATTAGAAGCAGGGTCGATTCTCAATCCACCCAGGCGAATTTCTTCTTCGGCCAATTCATCCAAACCTTTGAAAACATTTCGTTCGAAGAGAATTCCAAAGCGATTGGATTGTTCAATCATCATGGCTGGTGTGGGCACAATATCGACCAACTTGCGAATTTCTTCTGGAGGCATTTGGAATTGAACATCGAGTTGGGCGTATGTCGAAAAAGACAAAATCGAGAAAAGAAAAACAAAAATTCTATTCATGGTTTTTAGTTTTGGTTTTTGTAGATGCTAAGATAGTACAATTAGATAGATTTTATATTGAAGCAAAAGTCAAACCATCAACAACTCAGCCGTTTTTTTGTCTGTAGGAAAGGTCATCATATCGGGATGGATTTGTTTGATGGGAACCCAACGAAATTCAACATGCGATTCTTGTGGCTGGGGTTCGCCTTGCACTTTACAACGATAATAAATGGAGATGACTTGTTCATTTTTTCGGGCATAATGTTGCTGAAAAAAATCGTTGATATAAAAGAATTCACTTTCCACCAATTCAAAACGGAATTCCTCCATAAGTTCGCGTTTCAAACAATCGTGAACGCCTTCACCCCACTCCAAGCCGCCACCAGGGAATTTGGTCATAAAAACCCCATTGTGCACCTCATCGCAAATCAGAACAGCGTCGTTCTCATTTTGAATGATGGCATAAACCCGAATATTGAATTTGTTCATGCGGCTTTTATTGCTCCAAAACCGCTTTGATATTCGGGCGGAAATAATTTTCTCCTTTGAGCACTTTTCCGTCTTCGCGGTAAATGGGTTTGCCATCAGCACCTAATTTCGACATGTTGGAACGCTGAATTTCTTCAAAAACTTCAACAATTTTGTGCTGTAGACCATGGCGCAGAATTGTTCCAGCCAAAATATACAATTGGTCGCCAAGTGCATCGGCAATTTCAACGATATCGCCTTTTAGCGCGGCTTCCAAATATTCCTCATTTTCCTCGCGCATCAAATCGAAGCGCAACTGCACTTGTTCTTTCGTCAACTGAGCTATTGGCTCGTGGTTGTTTTCAATTCCGAAGGCATCGTGAAATTCTGCAACGGCCTGAATCACATCGTGGAATGCATATTTTGTACTCATATCATTGAAATTTTTATCGAAAATAACACAATCTGAGCTGCAGTTATTTGGATTGTGGATAAGTCCAGCTGTTTGTTAGAAATTCGCCTCGTAATAAAAAGAAAAACGCTTTGAATTAGGCACCTCACCGTTGAACAAATGCGGATAGTGTTTTTTCATTTCGGCATTCATCAATTCCACGGGAACATCGTCAAAAACGCCATAATCGTGGTGATATTCCATGAACTTTTCTCCCTCACTAAACGCTTGAAAAAGCGAGTCGTGTTGACCATCCCAGAGCAAGGGTTCAACCCCACTCAAAGCACATATACGCTGATCAAAAGCAGGAGTAGCCTTGGTCCATTTTCCATCTACAAAAACATCCACATAACCATGAAAAACGATGAGATGCGTGCGCAAAACCTGCAACAGTTTCTCTACACCGATATGATTTTGGACGATGGCGTAACCCAAACGAGATGGAATGCCCAGTGCCCTCAAGCCTGCTACAAACACCAATGCTTTTTCAACACACCACGCTCTATTTTTGGTAACAATCTGAGATGCTTTTAAGGCCTCATGGCGCAAATCCAAGTGATAGGGATCGTACAAAAAGCCATCGCGCACATGCAAGTAAAACGATTGAGCACGTTCCAAGTCATTGTCAATTGAGCGAAAAGGTTCAACATAGGCTTGAAAATCGGGATGCAGAAAATCGAGGTGAGGCGTGGGTTGAAGGTAGTTATCCATGTAATATCAATATCCTTAAAAAGTCAAAATCATCTCCGAAAATCTCACATCCCCCAAATTAATCAGCGCGCGGCGAATTTTTTCTTTTTGGGCAAAGGTCAAAGGCATGAATTGGATGCTGCCATTTTCAGGATTCCATTGGGCAATCAATTCTGTGAAGTTTTGCTCCAGATAATAGGCTACCAAACGCGGCATTTCGTTTTCCCAAGTCAATTCAAGCTGATAATATGTGGTATTTTGATCAAAGCCTTGCAAAGTATTCAAAGAAACTTGGTTTTCATTTTCAACAGCAAATCCGCGGTAAACGGCTTGGGTTTTGTATCCCGCAGGAATTGCAGTATTTTCATCCGTCAATAAAGATGTTACAATGCGCCCAGATGACGATTCGAAATAGGCCCAATAGCCTTTGTCGCGCAGTAGATTGATTTCATTCATTGGCACTTTTGTGTAGGTCGCCGTTGAAACCAAACGTTTGCCCAAAGGATAATTGGACAGCAATTCAATTTTTTGTGTGGTGTCGGCTGCCATTTCAACAACTTGTAAATTCGGTAATCCCGCTGCCGATGGATTCACAACTTTGGTGCGTTGAGAATGCAGTGCAATTGAACCCTGAGCATCCAAAATGGTACGAGCCTCAGCAATGGTGATTCGCTCTCCATTGAAATAAGCCACCACAAAAGCATCCGAAAAACCGAGTAATCTAACTGCATCGCGCTGACGAACAGCTTCTTCAACGGCATCAAAACGACCCACCGAATAGCGAATTTGATTGCGTTCCGTTTTCTGACAATTTAGAGGCATCACATTTTGCAAACGCTCATGAGAAATTGGCGCATTGAACACACCGATTTGCACGGTAAACAATAGACCATCAGCCAATTCTAATGGTGCAGCTAGAGCGGCATTTGGCCCTTGGTGATAGGTTACGTCTTTGGTGGAAGTGCGTGACTCAAACGCCAATTGCGCATCTTGGTTCAGCGAGCATTTACCTTGACGGAGCAACTCATCGGATTCTGCAATCGAATAGCGTACACCATCACAATATGCCACCACAAAAGCATCGGCATAACCCAAAGCTTTGATCGGTCCGAGCGACTGAAAAGCTTGACCCTTGGTATAGAAAATTCCGGCGCTGTAACGAATCAGATTGTTGCCCACTTGGTCTGTGGTAACAGGTTCAAATTCAGAAAAACGCGCCAAATCAACAGGTTTATTGAAGGCGCCAATCTGCACTTTATAAATCATACCTGGGATATTAACAGGATTCAGTCCAAATTCGCCAGTATTGCTCGTAGGTTTTGGTGTTGACAAAAATGTAATACCCGAAGAAACCGAACTGCTCGCAACTTGATTTGGACTTGAAGCAACAGTAACATTCGCTTGCAGCAAGGTCTCCTGCACCTGAGTGGACATCGCCAAGGTATGATACAATGTTGGATTTTTCAAATACAGTGAATTGCTGTTGATCTTTTGCTGCATTTTCAGGAGTTCTGGCTCCGTTGATTCGATGGCTTTAGTAACCCGTTGATATTCTGCCGACAAAGCATCCAGTTGCGCCTGTAAAACAGATCTTTCTTCTTGGTCTTGCGTTTGTGCAATCAGCAAAACAGTGGATTTCATTTCATTGCGCAGGAGTACTTGTTGATTGACTAAATTCTGCAAACGGTCGCGCAGTAGAGAAAAAGATACCACATCATTTCTCAATTCAACAAAATCCGGGTTTGATACAAGCACAGCCAATTCTTCGTCATTCATTGTACTCAAAGCACCGGCATCTACCGTAGAAGAAAGTTGTGGCACTTCCACAATTAAGGCTGGTGTTGTTCCTCTTTTTTCGATGGCTCTTTTGGTTTCGCTGCGCGAATCTTCCAGAGACTTCAGGTAAACTTTCAATTCTTGGATTTCAGCTTCAACGGCAGGGAGTTCCGATTTTTTATAGGCACTTTTACTGGCTTCCAACTCTTTCAATTTGGCTTTTGTGCGATCGATTTCTTCATTGATTTGCAGCAGCGCATAATCCAAACGATTGGGGTCGGTCAAAATATCAGCGCTCAAACCAGTTTCTCGCACCACACGGGCAATTTCGTTTTGAACCGCAATTTGCACCGAAGCAATGTCCATTTGATTGATGAAATCTTGTCGGATTTCAACCGCTTGCACCAAAATTCTTTCTCTATCCGAGCGCGAGGAAGCAGCCAATACATCAACCACCTCTTGGACATCATTTTTCCGTCGTTCCATAATCAACATTTCAGCACGCAGCAAGGGATCTTTATTCAAACCGAGAGCAGAATTTTGAATATCTTGAACAGCCCCATCATAATTTTCGCGCTCCGCCATCATCAAATCAAATTGATTTTCAGCAATAGCCCGGTCAATTTTGGCCATTTCTTTGAGAATTTTGTTGGATTCTGCACGGCTATCGGCATTTTCCAATCTTCTCGAAAGTTCCTCAGATTGCGTTTTGAGGGCTGCAATATTATCCACGGACTCCTGCATTTCAGGTGTTGACTCCCCAACAACCATACGCTGTATCATAACAGGATTATTGGAAGCAGCGCTTGGACTTGGCTCACTTTTCGAAGGATTACTGTCACTCGAATTCACCTGAGCATTCGAAGTATTATTTGCAGCCAAAGCCTCACGCTTCGAGATGCCTTCCTTGGCTTGATCCATCCAAACATCAATGCGCTGCTTTTCTTGCTGAAGCACTTTCAAATAAACCTCATCATTGGCATTTTGCTTCATCAATTGCTCAATCGAATCTACATAATTCTGCATCACCAACACATCCTCTTTGCTAGCATTATTAGGATTATCGATGCGATTCATTTCTAAGAATTGTCCGCGCACTTTTTGTAAATCTTCATTCGCACGTTCATTGGAGCGCGTTTCATTTAACGCTTGTGTTCCGCTATTGTTGGTGTTTGTATTGGTGTTGGCTGTATTGTTTGAGGAAGCATTCTGGTTGCTGTTGGTCGATGAATTGTTTGCCTCAGTATTTGAAACCGCGTTGCTTTCAGAGTTTGTTTGATTGTTGCTCAACGCTGTATTTTCTGCACGGGTGTTGTTCTCAATAGCTAGCAGTTCATTTAATTCCGTAATATTATTTTCAATAACCGATGCTTGAGTTTCATAACGCATCATAGCATTATCAACGCGTGCTTCGTCCTCAGTAAATTCCGACAAGCCATTCCAATTATCAATTTGCTGTTGCACCAAACGCAGCTTTTGTTGTTCAAGATTAATTCTGGTTTGATGGTCATTCTTGTCTATTTTTGCTAGCTGATTATCAATGTTTTGAATTTCGCGATCTGTTTTTTCAATAGCCGAATTAAACTTCTCCCGTTGTTCCTCGAAATAGGCCATTTCTGCATTCAACTCATCCTCTTCGTTGGATTGAGATGAAGTTGGAACAACATTATTGGCCAAAACCGTTTGAGTGGCTTGGTCTATTTTTTTGGCTTGTTCGGCATTGAGTTTTGCATTGATTAAGCGTTGATTGTTGTTGGCTGCAACTGTTTGTGGATTGATTGTGGCTGCCTGCTGATAAACCTGAACAACAAGTTTTAGTGAATCCCGTTCAGCAAGCATGCGCTCCTGTTTAGTCATTTTCGTTTTTACTTGTAATTCAAGCGCTTCTTTCGTGACCTCGAGTTCTTCAATGCGGGCTTCTATGGCTGATTTATCCTTCTTTTTGGCATTTTCTTTTTCCGCTTGCAAGCGCTCAATTTCTTTTTGTACTTCATTAATTTCCGCATTTAAAACATCCATTTCATTAACCACACGATTGATTTCTCGAATCCGAGTTGTCATGGTATTAACTTCCAAACTTTGCGCTGGGTCGAACACAGTAGTTTTATTGAAACGCTCCGACATATGGACACGTTCTTCAGGGCTCAAATCATTCAATTTCCCAAAATCATCTTTGGTTTGAATGGTCTTCATTTTTTGAAGAATGGCATCAGCTCTTGCAATTTCCGTTTGAATAACAGGAGCATTTTCTTGCAATTTATTGGCATTATTGAGCGCAATTTTAGCATCGCGTAGCAAATCATTTCTTTGCTTATTCAAGTTTTCCAATTCCTTCATTTCAATGGCGCTCAAGCCTCTCGTTTCCGACAAAGCAATCAGCTCATTGATGCGCACTTCAGCCTGTTGGGCTTTGTCTATGGCCTCTGAAGCCAAGAATAAAAAAACCTGACGTTGTTCTTCATTTCGTCGGAAATTTTCCTTGAGCCTATTCAAATCGGTCTCCGCAATTTCAGCCAACTCATGAGGATGGTATTTTTCCAATTTCAGTTCGCTCAAAACATCAGCGTTTGAGGCAACAGGTGCTGGAGCAGCATTCAATACATCCATAAGGCCATCATTAGGCTGCAATTCAGATTTCGCCAAAAACAAGGACGCCAAAATATCCGAACGCTCTTCATCACTGAACTGATAATTGAGGTCAAGAACAATTCGAATATTCGTCCCCAATCCTGAGGGCTCCTCCAAAAAATTCAAGCGCAGCAATTGTGTTTCCTCCAAAAAAGGCGCTTCAAAGGAAATCGTTTGAGGTGTTTTCGTTTTATCTGTTTGCACAACAAATTCATAAGACCCACCGCGAGGCAAGGAAAATGCCAAAGCGCCGTTGGATGAATTGGTCTTCACATTGTCTATGATGCGACCAGTGGTTTTTTCACGGATTGAAATATTGGCACTTTTGGCATTGGGGTCAACAGTAGATAAAAAATTGCCCGCATACATCACGGCATTGCTGTTGAACTTGTTGACCATCACACGATAAACATGGATTTTTCCGCCTTCACTTTGTCGTGCAGAAGCGAAATACGCATGTTTGTACTCCTTATCCACCACATAGAACAAATCGTCATCGGGTGAAGAAATAGCAAAATCCAAATTGTCGACGGACCCAAAAGTGATTTTCGATTTATCAAAACGGACGCGGAAAACATCATAGCCTCCCATGCTGTTATGGCCTTTTGAAGAGAAGTACAAATATTCGCCATTGGGGTCGAGATAGGGAAAATCCTCATCGAATTGGGTGTTTACCGAATTGGGTAGTTTTACTGGATTTCCCCACTCCCCTTTTGCGTTTAGTGTTCTGTAGTAAATATCCTTTTGTCCCTCATCCACTTCACCATAACTCGAATAAAAAATGATTGTAGCGTTTTCGGCAATATGAATTACTGGTTTGTGTCCGAGTTTTTTATCCACTTTCGTTTGAAACTCCTCCGTCACAATTATACTTCCACCAATATCACGAAGATTATAGAGGCGATAAAAATCCTGATAAGAACTTGATTTTCTTTCCTTAACAATCATGTCACTTACCTTGGACATAAGCTTTTGACCGTTTTGGCACATTTCGATTTGGCGATCGACGTCCTTTTTCAAAGCCGTTTTGTCTTTCACTTTGCTTTTGTAGATGCGGTATTCACGGATAGCTTTGTCGAAATAATAGTTGAGGTGATAAGCCCGTGCCAAAAAATAATGTGCTTCCGGGTCGATGTCTGGGTCGCTCACCGCAAATTTTAGATACTTCAGAGCATCTGGTTTTTTCTCGCTGTTGAACAACAAACAAGCGCCATAACGATAATTGTAGAAATGATTGCGTGGCTCAAGAGATAAAAGCTGTAGATATTTTGGAGTAGCCTCAACGTATTGCTCCGACTTGAATAGCGCGTTGGCTTCTTTAGCCAATTTATCAGGCGTTTGTGAAGAAGCCGCAGAATAAACTATCGATTGAAAAATCAATACAAAAATGAGATATTTGAGTTGCTTTATCAAGCTTAAATGTCGGATTCACCAGATGCAACTTTCCTACGAAAAGGATACGTTTTAGTTTCAATACCGTTCCTCAATCTGCCTATGTTTTTCTTGTGGGCAAAGATGACCAAAATAGACATTGCGATGGAAAAAATGAAAATGGCTATTGGTTGATTAGGATATAGAAAATATTGTATCAATGGAAAGAAAAAAGCAGCGGTAATGGAGCCCAATGAAACATAATTAAATGCAAACCAAACCAATAAAAAGATGAACAAACATATGATAGCCGAGAGTGGCGCAATAGCAAGCAAAACCCCAAATGACGTGGCAACACCTTTTCCTCCTTTGAATCCAGCATAAAGCGGTAGCACGTGTCCAACTACGGCGGTAACTCCAGCAATAATTTGATAAACGGCAAACGTTTCTGACTCCGATGCATCAGCGAAAAGAGAAACCAATAAAACGGGTATTACGCCTTTTATTACGTCTACGGCAAAAACGAAACTTCCGGCCGACTTGCCGAGCACTCGAAAAGTGTTGGTGGCACCAGCGTTTTTGCTTCCATGTTCTCTAATATCAATATTGTAGAAAGATTTACCAACCCACACAGAGGTTGGAATCGAACCCAATAAATACCCCGATAAAATTGCTAAAAATGCTGTCATTGTTTTGTTCTTATGAGTTGTCTGAAAACCTGATAATAGGCTGTATTTGTAGAAACTTCGTATTCGTAATTTTTACCTTTTCTCTTGTCTGGTTTGACCGCATTCACACGAGAGCGGATATCTTGGTCCGTGGTTACAAAAGTAAGTTTACCATCCTTTTTATTCACTTGATAAAAGAAGAAATAGTTGTTGGCGCCTGGCACAAAGAAATAAACTCCGAACATATCAACGCCTTTATCATTTCGATAGAACGCAAGTTCAGTTGGTATCATACGCATTACAGGTTGTCCATAAAAACTAACCAACATGGCGTCTTCAGTGAAGCTAGAAAACCCTGAAAATTGTGGAATACTATCAATAGAAAATATGCGTACATTCGTAAAAATCAGAGTGGAAATCAACTCATCAGGCATTTTTTTAACGCTTCTTCTCAATGCGTATTCAGAGAAAAACTTATCTGTAACCGCTTTATTGCCCCATGTATTAAACGCCTGCTCTAGGGTCGTTTGAAGTTTCAAATTATCGACAGACATACCACTCAAAGCTGGAATTACCGCGATTCTTTCACCGAGTTTTTCTAGGGCACTTTGCTCAAAAAGCATGTTCACTTTCAAAGTCAAATTCATAGAAACTTCTCGTGTTTTAGGATCATAGTTGATGATACCCACCGCATCAAGGTCAACACCGGGTGTTGTCAATCCAAGATTAATTTTGCCATCACCATTCAAACCGCATGTAGGTGTATGCAAAGCTAAATATTCGCCAACTTCTCCGCGATTCACCAATTTCTCTTTTGTCGAGATGCGATATTCATTGGCTTCATAATTATACTGCAAAAAGCCAGTGGCCGCAATAAGATTTTTGTCATCAGCTGAAAGCATCTCTGATAAGAAAACTGGATACATTTTCGCAGTACCATCAGTGTTTGATCTCCAAGCGATACCAGAAGCCAAGGGTTTTCCAGCATCAGACTTCATATTTTCACCAATTGGAATCATAACATTTTTTGGGTCAATTTGTCCTTTAAAAACAATCCAGTTCCGCTCGAAATCGCTACAATCATGAACCAAACGTGTTGAACCAGAAAATCCAATCGTAGGTTCAGCCGCTTTAATTGAAAAATTACCCGAATACAAAAATCTAGGACTCAATTGAAAGCCTGCGGAGGATGGAATGGAGCCATCCGCAACAGTTTGAAAAGAGTTATCTAAATAAATAGTCTTCAATGTAAAGGTTGTAAGCGCTCCATCCACATCTACGTATTCATATTCTCCACTTCCTCGGTATGCCCTTTTGCCGGATATAGTTATTGATGCGTTCTTAAATTTGTGGTATTTGGTGATATAATTGGCCAAAATTTCCGCATTCTCTAATGGATCAATTTCAGCCTTTTTTCGAATAACTAACTTCTGACCTTCTGGATAAATACGCGCATCTGCTACGTCTATATATTCCACTTGGAAACAAAACAATGTTTTCGTTTTAAAGTCAAACCTAGCGCGTAATGATCTGAAATCCAGAGAATCTTGTTTGGGGTGCGTAGAATAAAAATTAGACCTAGCCAATCCCATTTCGTTATCGATATTGATATCTCCAGAAGCCTCAGGATTTTTCTCCAACTCCAAGTCATCCACATCCATAATCCATGTAAACTTATCCATTTTACAAACAAACTGATTCAATGGGAAATCAATAATGGATTCGCCATAGTTGGAGACAAAATCGCCTTTTCGCTCTTTGAAATCCACAAGACATTTTAAATTTTCACTTCCAAAGGCAATTGTTCCATCTTCTCCGTCTAGGGTGTTCCTCAGGTGAAAATTGGAGGTATCTGCCAACAATTGCCAACGATTGGCGGTATAATTGGGCGAAGACAATTGCGAGGAAGGCATGGTGAATTTTCCTGAGCCTTTAAAGCCATCAGGACGTACATAGACAGTTCCCAGAAATTTAGCTTCACCATCAAAAAATTCCATCGGTCGACGGATAGAGCGAGCTTTTAAAACCTGATCTTTTGGTATATAGGTAATATAAACCTCTTCCCCTTTCACATCGGGCATTTGCACCCCTATTTCTCTAGGTGTTGTGATAAATCTCGCTGTACCCACTGTAGAATCAGGCATGAAAGTAAGCAAGCCAATAGATTCTGCAACAGAAGTAACATATTCTATTGTCCCTTTACCTTGAAGGCCATTACCGCTAAGCATAATCTGATTGTTGTAGCGCGAGCCTGAGCCATAAAAATCGAACCCTTCTTTTGGCGCCTCCATAGAAAAACCAAGAGAGTAATCTGGCATTATTTTGAGCTCCTGCTTGAATTTCGGAAAAATTCCACCTGTTACCATTTCACCGGCAAATCGCAGTGACTTTTCATTGAAAGTTACGGCTGAATCCAACTCAAAAGGGAGCATATCAAAATAAAAACGCGTACTATCATAAGCTCCTCTATGGATTGAGCGATTGTTGTAGTGCACTTTCGTTGGAATTCGAGAAACCAATTTAGGATATTGCAACTTATCTTTGGTACCAGACTTATTACTTGGGTCATCAATAAGAATTTCGCCTTTTACACCAGCAATAAAAGACTGCGTAACGATTGGCGTTCTACCATCCTCAGGACGCATTGGATTGGCGCGAATATAGGTTTGATCCGACTCATTGATTTGAATCAAGAATTTGCTGTAATCAAAATAACCATCATTGATGTTAATTTCTATTTTGCCTGAATTGACCCATCCAGAGAATATGAAATTTCGATCTTTTTGAATCACAACATACCGATCATTGGGAAACACTTGCGTGTTTTTCCTGTCAGAAATTGGCACCATTCTTACTCCACGCAACTCTAAATCAAGCGTTTTCAAGTCCAATTTAGCAAATTCAGAGAATGCTTTGTTTTGCGCATTTTCCAAATCAAAACGTTCTTGTGTTGCTTTTAAACGTGGGTCTTGTGCAATTTCTTCGGCAGACTTTCCCTCTACCTTTTTGGGTCGAAGATCGCATTCAAAAACAAGGTTATCAAAATCTGCTTTTTTGGAACGCGCATTCACAAATTGCTGTGTTTTGGGTAAGACACGTACAACTTTTTTTTCCAAATCATAGGCTATAAAACCCATTCCAGATAAATCCAAAAGCATGGGCTTTGATTGACTTTCTGTTCCACCTAAAGCTGTAAAAGCCTCTCCCTCTGTGAGCACGTTGCTGCCCTTCTTTTCAACAAACTTAAGCAAAGCAACAAGAGGGTGAACTGATGCATTTCCGCCCAGACGGTCATACTGCTGTCCATTGAAATAACTGCTCGATTCGAATTTGCCGTAGCGCTGCTCAATTGCAGAACCTTCATGCCATTTAAACGCGAGCTCATCTTTATCTTCATACCAAACAATGCGATCGACGTAAATATCCAAATTGTGAAAACTCGACATGAAGGGGGAAACGGCTTGACCTGTTTTGTCGCGCATGAAATCTACTTCTCCGGCCTCACGTCGGAAGAGAAAGTTTAATCCAATGTGATGAATACTATCTTTTTCACCAATGCTAAACATGAATTGGGCATTGTCGGATTTAACAAATTTGGCGTTTATGTTTATTTCATTTCCGCTAATTCGATACAACACTTTATTGTTTTTGATATATTCAATTTTTGCTTTAGCATTTGCAGAGCCAACACCAACAAATGTGTTTCCATGCATGGCAAAACCACCAGAATAATTCATGTTTGGAATGATGTTCGGGATATCTAGCTGTCGATTAAATGAAGTGAATTGCGGATACTTTTTATCTATGTCGCGCGTAAAATTGGCGGTATGATCATAAACATTTCCATAAATGGGTTGCTTAAAATACGGAGTTTGAAACTGAACAGAATCGGCGTGATAAGAAGTTGTACGCAAAGAAATTTCATATTTTTTTAAACTGGCGAATGTTTCAGACGGTTTTAATCCAACCTTTTCCCATGTTACCACGCCTCGATTGCCTTGCCATTTCAATTTTTCTAAGTCATAAATGCCGTCGGTACGTGTCAAAGCCATACTGTCCGACGGTTTTCTGTCTTTACCCAAAGTGATGCATGTCAAATTTACATCGCGAAAATGAAAAACAATACCATTCGGGCCTTTTGTAAATGCATAATCACCATTGTAGCAATACCAGTAGAAATTGGTAGCACTATACAAAACACCCTCATTCAAGAAATCGTGCATACTTTTCATGTAATCTTTGGCATACTTGACGTTGCTTTTGGCCAAATTCTCATCCAATATTTCATGATAAACCTCAAAGCTCTTGAACTCTAGGACGTTTTTTTCAATTGCATACATGGAGCCCACATAGTGATACAAGTCTGGAATAGGTAAGAGTTTTTTATCGTGGATTTTGTTGCATGTCTCGACCATGCGATTGAACTTAGCTTGATTCATTTTGTCCATGATGTAGGGCTCAAAATCTTTCATAAAGTCTTTAGCCAATTTCGCATCATGAGCAGACAAGTAACGCGCCAGCTCTTTGGCGAACTTCTCACGGTTGTTGGAAAATGTTTGAGCAGAAACTTGATATGTCAAGAACAAAAGGCCAAATAAAATAAATGCATGTCTCATGAATCGCCAGTTTTTCTGTTTTTAGCACAAAAATCTATCCAAGAAAACCTGAAAAAGTGACGATGCAACTAGATTTTCATCAAAGTCAAACAAGACCAGCTCTCCTCTTGATAAGATTTGTCAAGTGCTAAGTTACATTTTTTCGCAATACCGAGCAATTCATCATTGTCTGATGTGAAAAATCCACTCAAGAACAAACGTCCACCTCTTGGTAAACAAGCAGCATAATGATGCATATCTGCTTTGAGTACATTCTTGTTGATGTTGGCCAAAATCAAATCGAATTCAAGACCGATTATGTTGGTCACATCACCATGTTCAGCGATGATATTTTGACAGGCATTGCGTTCGGCGTTTTCAAGTGTATTCTCAAAAGCCCATTGCTCCACGTCAATTGCGAGCAAACTTTTAGCGCCGAGTTTTTCCGTAAGAATGGCTAAAACACCTGTACCACAACCCATGTCTAAAACACGCTCAGGAACAGATTCTAACTCGAATAAAGCTTTCGACATCAAACGCGTTGTTTGGTGATGACCCGTTCCAAATGACATTTTTGGTTCAATGACAATGGTGTATTTCGTAAGTGGAAAATCTGTATGGAATGGTGCAACAATGGCCAAGTTACTATCAATAATCACTGGTTCGAAAGAGCTTTCCCAAGTGGCATTCCAATTTTGCGCTTCGATGCTTTTCACTGAATAATTCAGCATCAAATCTTCTGGTGGATTGGCAATTACATCAAGATTTTTCAATGCATCGGCATCAAACAAATCTGCTTGGATGTAAGCTTCAAATCCAGAATCAGCATCTACAAAACTCTCGAAACCCAATTCAGCAAGATATGCCGTTAAAATATCCGACCACGGAGTTTTTGGACTTAACTCAAATGAAACTTCTATATAATTCATCGTGCTGCGTTAATGATTGACAAAAAATCTGAGGCCTTCAGGGAAGCACCACCAATCAAACCGCCATCAATGTCTGACATGGAAAAAAGTCCAGCAGCGTTAGTAGGATTGCAGCTACCACCATACAAAATACGTGTGGTGTCGCTGATTTCTTTACCAAAACGGGCGTTCAACAATGTACGAATATGTTGGTGCATTTCATTGGCTTGTTCGTTTGTAGCGGTTTTTCCAGTACCAATGGCCCAAACAGGTTCATAAGCGATCACAATGTTTTTGAATTTCGAAGCATCAACATGAAACAAAGATGCATTCAATTGATTTTCGACAAAGGAAAAATGCTCAACGCGCTCACGAATTTCCTCGGGTTCGCCGCAACAGAAAAAAACTGTAAAACCATTCTCCAACGCAAGGTCCACCTTTTGTTTCAAAAATTCTTCGTTTTCATGAAAAAGGGAACGACGTTCTGAATGTCCGACCAAAACAGCGCTAATTCCTAAATCTTTTATGTGGTTGATAGAAATCTCTCCGGTGTAAGCACCCGACAAAGCAGGATAAAAATTTTGGGCGCCAACATGAAGTAAACCTTCTGCATTTCGGGCAACATTGAGTGCATCTAAATAAACAAATGGTGAAAACACATAAACATCAGCATGAGCCAAATTGTCCACACTTAATTCCAACTCACCATAAAGGTGCATCGCCTCATTTTTGGTGAGATTCATCTTCCAATTTCCGGCAATTATTTTCTTTCTCATTCCAATCTCAGTTTTGAACTTATCGTTTCAAATAATGGCAACCCTCGCAAAGGATATTTAGCCTCAACCACACCATTTTTCAGTACCATCAAACACACATTAGAACGACAAATTTCATTCACCTCTGATTGTTCCAAATTTAAAAACACCAATACGTTTTGGTCGATTTCGGACTTTTCGTACCAGAGTGCAGAGCGCTGATAACCAATGACTATCAAATCATATTCCTGGTCATGAGCTTTTTGAGTCATTAAACGAATTTGCTCCCAATGTTCAGGTAAAATTTTCCGGATATCTTTTACTACCCAAATAAACACCAAAGGGGCATTCACCACCGATTCACCAACATCGATATAGGTGAAATCTTCATGGATACCAATAAACTTTTCAATAACTAAATTGGTGTCTTTAAACATGTCTTGACTAAACTCATTTGGATAAAGCATGACCTCAGCTCCGGTCGCTTTGTTCTTAACGCGATACAACTCTTCTGCAAATTTCTCAAGAAACGGGTTAATCAGTGGATGTTGAATTGATTTTTTCTGAATTTCTTCTACGGAGATAGTTGGTCTAAATTTATAATTGGGCTCAACAATAAAAGGATTCATTTTGAGCTCTTTTTCACGGAGAAAAACATAATTGGTGTCTGATAAAATTGGGGAATCATTGATCATATCCTCTTTCAGGAAAATGACTTTATTTGTAAATTTGTGCTGATAAACATGCACAATAGTAGGCTCCTGATACTCTTGGATTTGAGAATTTGATATAGAGGTGCCAATCGCATAGGATCTAAAATCACTCAATGGTTCAAAAGAGATGACGTAGTACAATATCCCGAAAAGTAATAGAGCAACAAAGAGCAATGCGCCAAAGCTTGATTTTAAAAAGTTTACACCAAATCTGCGTACATTAGTGGCCAAATACAAGATTATTGCTGCTAGAATGACCAACCAAAACCAACCTGTAAGAGTGCCTTGAATCAGTATCGCCAGCCAAGCACATATACCATACAAGGTATTTTCGAAAGCCGCATTGGGCAACATCCAAAATTGGGTCACAAACAAAATCAATATAAACAGGAGCAACATGAGATTTCTCGAAAAAGCTAAATCTGGAGTCAACTCCATTCCGAAAAAAGTTTCGTTTTTAGCACCAAGACACCCACATTCATTTACGCAAACGTGATTTTTAACTTCTAAGAAATGGTATTCATCTTTTGTCTTCGAAATCAATGTTAAGTTATCATCCCATTGACTTCTATCGAGCAAATCTTTGGAATTGCCCTCATTAGCACGGATATTGAATTCGTGCTCAAAAGTTGCCGCTTCATTGCATGTCGAAGTGTAAAAAGAAACAAAAGAAAAGATCAACAAAAGCGGAACCAAAAGAAATACAGCGAGCTTATAAAGCAAATGATACAAAAGCATTAAGGAGAGTAATATTTCACCGACTGCAAGTGATATTGCGATTTTCAGCGTCCAAGAGGTATAAGGCACCAATGAAAAATCGCTCCAGCCAAAAAATTGACTTATTTTTAATGATAGTGCACCATCTTGGAAATATTGTTCAAGAATTTGAGCAAAACCAACAGGATCATTCAATTTTCCGAAGCCAGAAATAAGCAATACAACAGCAATCACCAGACGTGCAAAATAGGCATACATATAGAAGCCCCTCAGAATAAAAAGCATTACTGCTGAGCCCAAAAACATGCCGATGCCTGCTAACTTAAATAATCCAGATGCGCTTTGGTCAACAAAAAAAGATTGAAGGAGAAATACAGCGCCAAATACGTTCATCGCAACAAAGAGCACGTTTAGAACCATTGAGCGACCTTCGAAGAGGAGTCGTTTTGATTTTACGGTATTCCCTCTCATGAATTAAGCATCAAAGCCGAGTAAAATTAAAGCAAACACGGCATAGTTTAACATATCATAATAGTTGGCATCAATTCCCTCCGAAACTTGGGTTTGCCCAGCATTGTTTTCAATCTGTTTGGTACGCAAAATTTTCATCAGAATCAAATCTGTGATAGACGACACGCGCATTGAACGCCAAGCCTCGCCATAATCATGATTTTTGCGCTGCATCAAATCTGTGCTTTCTTGGGCGTATTTGTCATACAAACGCATCACATCGGCAACAGGCATCTGATTCATTTTTTCAGGATCGGCACCCAATTCCAAAGGCAATTCCAATTGAATTAGCGCCATAATGCAGTAGTTCACGATGGCCACAAAACCTTCTTCTAAAGATTCATCCACTTTTGAAACACCCGTTTCTTGAATGGTGCGAATACGTTGTGCTTTGATGAATATTTGATCGGTCAATGAGCTTGGCCTTAGGATGCGCCAAGCCGTTCCATAGTCAGCAGTTTTCTTCTCAAACAACTGTCGGGATTTTTCTATTACTTTCGCGTATTGTTTATCGGTTTCCAAAATATTGATGCTGCGTTTAAGGGTGCCAAATTAATAATAAAATGAGTTCACAGACCACGAATTTTCCAAAGCTTTTCTTATTCGAGCGTGCCAAAATAATGGCTGTCATCAATACAACGCCCGATTCATTTTATAAAAACAGTCGCAGCCAAACAGAAAAAGACTTGCTCTATCTTGTTGAAAATGCGCTCAATGAAGGAGCAGACTGGTTGGATATTGGTGGCGTTTCTACCCGTCCTGGTTCTTCTCTTGTGGATTTAAATGAAGAGCGAAACCGTGTCGTTCCTGCGATTCAACTAGTCAAAAAAGAATTCCCCGAAGCGATTTTGAGTGTCGATACCTTTCGTTCAGAAATAGCCCAAGAAGCCATTGATTTCGGAGCGAGCATTATCAACGATGTTTCTTATGGTGCGGATAAAAAACTTTTGACTTTGTGTGCTGAAAGAAACGTGCCTTATGTGTTGATGCATTTGCGAGGTACCCCCGACAATATGATGCAAAACACCAATTATGAGCACGTGGTGCAGGATGTTTACACAGAATTGTTCAACAAACAAAAAGAACTAATTCAACTGGGCTTAAAGCGCTTGATTATTGACCCTGGCTTCGGTTTTAGTAAAACTTTGGAACAGAATTATCAGTTGATGCATCAGCTCGATTTTTTCAAAAATTTGAATGCGCCGATTTTAGTCGGTATCAGCAGAAAATCGATGGTTTATAAACTTTTAAACACCGATGCAGAAAACGCATTGAATGGTTCAACAGCGCTTCATACTATTGCACTTTTGAAAGGTGCTACTATCCTGCGTGTTCATGATGTGAGAGAAGCTGTTGAAGTGCGCACAATAATTGAACAATTAAACAAAACATCATAATTTTCTATCCGAACAAAGCTGATTATGGAATTTTTATATTATTGAACTGGAACAACTTGCAATTTTTTGTACCATAAATTTCAGTAAAGTGCTCTTTCAGAACTGCCTCTATTTTTTGATGACAAGTTTCAATATTGGTTCCTAAATCGCCCAAAATCAAAACGTAATCAACAGGGACGGCATTTGTATTGCTTTTCAAATTTTCTTTTAAATGAATACAAGGCAAATCTGCTTTACTCAAGTCCCCGAGTAAAGTACTGGGCATAAGCGCTTCATTCCAAACAAGAGGAAAATATCCATGATTGCATTCATAGTTTTCAAGGATCACCATAGGTTTGTCGATTCCTATATAATTTGAAAAATGAATATCAAACCAATCATCTGAATAATCTATAGGCAAAACAAGGCTATTCGGCTCAACAAAAGAAGCCGCACGATAAATGTCTTTAGCGACTTTATTGTGTCGTTTGGTCTCTTCGATATAAAATGAATTGAGTTTAAAGTTGCAAAAAAGTACAATCAAAACACTTGAAAAACCTATCCAAAAAGAAATTTTCTGAGAAGACAGCCAAACAATATAAAACAAGAAAAAGAGCATGCCCAAACGAATGGTGATAAATCCTGCATAACCATCCGAATCGGGGAACTTGAAATAAAAGAACAACGTGATGACGGTGGCCATAAGCCAAAAAACCGGTCCTCTAGCATTGGTTAAAAACCAATTTTTGAAATCCGCTTGCGCTGAAGTCAGTTTTTGAAACATCAGATTTACACTATTGAATATAGCAATACAAGTTAAAACAAACAGCACATAAGCAATTATACTGGTGTAGGCTTCTTCTTGGTTAAAATGAAGTGCAATAATCGGTCTCATATTTCTCAACCAATCCAAGAGTTCGCTGGTTTGGAGATAGACATCTTGACCTAAATGTGGTCGCGATAAGAAATACTTTGCAAACAAAATGAGCGGCAATACAGAGGGAATCAACAAAATAGCTGCATGTTTCGAAGCATTTTGAAAGACCGATTTCAAGGATTTTCTGCTCTCAAGCCAAGAAAAAATGGCTTGAATGAAAATATGTAGCCCAAGTAAAAACAATAAGATTCCAAACACAAAAATATGTGAGAAATAGGTCGCAACAATCAAGAAAAACAAGCTCAATATAAACTTGAATGAAAAGGTGTGATTTTCTTGTTTAATCCAAAAACTGAGGGTTAAGAGCATGAAAATCAAGGAAAAGCAAAAATTATAAAAGCCAAAAAAGAAAACCAAAGAATAGGTGAATGGAAAAATAAAATAGCTCCACCAAATCCGATTAGGTGCCACCGTTCTTATGAGTCCTCGAAATGCCAAAGGCAATCCGACCATGTAAATGATCAGCAAAGCTTTTTCGGCAAGAAAACCAGGTAGCAATAGACTAAAAAACGCGAGAAGGACATGACCTGTCCAATTGGGTACGGGTTCAGCATTGTAACTAAAGAATATGTTTAAGTTGGAATGATTTTCAAACAAAAGTGAATTGATGACATTGGCGTTATACAAATGCGCAGGACCATCCACCGTAGGAAAAAACTTTCCCGAAAATATGGGGATCAGATTAAGTAATAGGATTAGAACGAAAATGTACTTTTCTACAATTTTGAAATTCAAATCTTTCATGTTTCAGCTTTACATGCGCCGCGAAGAACGGAATTTTCATTGAATTATGACAAAAATCAAGTTTGTTTTATGACGTATTGCGAGTCGGACAACGTATCTTTGTATAAAATTTACACACCATGAAAATCGAAGTTCACAATATCAAATGCGGGGGATGCATGAATTCCATCAAAAAATCAATGCT
>DIUF01000010.1:22026-23009 GCA_002422285.1 Flavobacteriales bacterium UBA6165
TTTTTGATTATTTTTCAATCTAAATATTGATTATTTTATAATCTTTTTAAGCTATCTTTGCTCCATAAACTGAGAGCAATGGATAAACGTGCAATAGCACACATGGATTTAGACACATTTTTTGTGTCGTGCGAACGCTTATTAGACAGTCGTTTAAATGGTTTACCCATTCTGATTGGCGGCACGAGCGATCGTGGGGTTGTGGCAGCATGCAGCTATGAAGCACGCAAGTTTGGTGTTCACTCGGCCATGCCCATGAAATTGGCCAAACAGCTCTGTCCTGAGGCGATTATCATCAAAGGAAACAGTGGGATTTACACCAAATATTCTCGCCTCGTAACCGACGTCATTCAAGAGTATGCGCCTGTTTACGAAAAGACTTCCATCGATGAGTTTTACTTAGATTTTACGGGCATGGATCGCTTTTTTGGCACCGTGAAATACGCCCGAGAATTGCGCGAGAGAATCATCAGAGAAACGGGTTTGCCTATTTCCTTTGGTTTATCCGAAAACAAAACCGTTTCCAAAGTAGCCACAGGAGAAGCGAAGCCCAACAACCAGCTGCACATTGATTACGGCACCGAAAAAATGTTTTTGGCTCCCCTACCCGTTAAGAAAATCCCGATGGTGGGTGAGAAAACGCAGCAAACGCTTTACGGATTGGGCATTCGCAAAATACACACCTTGCAAGAAATGCCTGTAGAGTTGATTGAAAGTGTGTTGGGTAAAAACGGCATTGCAATATGGAAAAAAGCCCAAGGCATTGACCAAAGTCCGGTGGTACAATACAACGAACGCAAATCCATTTCCACCGAGCGCACCTTCGACCGCGACACCATCGATGTTCAAAAACTACGTTCCATTCTGATTGCTATGGCGGAAAACCTAGCTTTTCAACTGCGTCGTGGCAAAAAGGTAACCGGTAACGTAGCCATCAAACTGCGTTACAGCGATTTTCAGACCCAGACCTTGCAGAAAAAAAT
>DIUF01000010.1:23132-28689 GCA_002422285.1 Flavobacteriales bacterium UBA6165
CCGCCGCTTTTGGCGAATAGGAGGGTGTGAAGAGCGGTTGGCTATTGGCGGTTGGCTATTGGCGGTTGGCAAAACAACTTGAGCAGTAAATTATTAAAAACCACTATTATGAGAAATTTTAGACAATTAACTATTTGGAAAAAAGGTATTGAACTTACAAAAGCAATTTATCGAATAACTAAAAAACTTCCTGAAGATGAAAAATTTGGATTGTGTTCACAGATGCGAAGGTCGGCGGTGTCAATTTCATCAAATATAGCAGAAGGGTGCAGTAGAAACAGTGATTTAGAGTACAAGCGTTTTCTTGAAATCGCAATTGGATCATCGTTTGAACTAGAAACACAATTGATAATCGCCCATGAAATAGGATTTATCGAAATGGAAGAAACCAACAACCTTCAAAAAGACATTGTGGGCTTACAAAGACAAATTAGCTCCCTAATAAATCGACTAAAAGGTAAATAAAGCGCCTGGCAACTGGCCGCTAGCTACTAGCCAAGAACTGCCAGAAGCTAGGAGCCAGAAGCTAGCAGCCTAAAAAAACCTACAACAATGAACGAAAAATTAATCTTAAAAGAAGACGCAATCATCAATCGAATTTATATGATTCGAGGAATGAAAGTGATGCTAGACAAGGATTTAGCAGAACTTTACGAAGTAGAAACTAAGCGTATAAACGAACAAGTCAAAAGAAATCTGAGTCGATTTCCGACCGATTTCATGTTTCAACTCAACGAAACGGAATTCGAAAACTTGAGGTCGCAATTTGCGACTTCAAGTTGGGGTGGACGAAGAACGCTACCCTATGTATTCACAGAACACGGCGTTTTGATGTTGTCTAGCGTGCTCAACAGTCCGCGAGCCATTGAAGTCAACATACAAATTATGCGTGTTTTCGTGCAAATCAGAACTGCGATACTTGAAAATCAAATACTATTAAAGAAAATTGAACAGCTGGAACAACACACACAGCAAAATTCCGAAGACATTCAATACGTGTTTTCCGTTGTAAAAGAATTGATTCATAAGAAAAATGAACCAAGAAAACCAATTGGATTTAAGTAAAGTTTATGGCAACTGGCCGCTAGCTGCTAGCCAAGAACTGCCAGAAGCCAGAAGCTAGCAGCCAAACACAAAATGTTCACACACTCCACATATAGCCTCCGCTACGGGATATTGAAACCCGATGAACTCATTCCACTGATGAAGGAACTGGGCTATACTGCTTTTGCGCTCACAGATATCAATACCACTTCGGCTGTTTTGCAAAGTCTGAGATTAGCACAAGAACACCAAATTCACCTCGCTGTGGGCATTGATTTTCGCAATGATGTGGTCTGTCAATTTACGGTGATTGCCAACAACAATCGAGGTTTTCATGAACTCAATGTTTTCTTGACCGAACACCTGCATCGAGAAATTCAATTCCCTAAAGAAGCGCCGTTTTTTGGCAATTGCACGGTCATTTATCCTTACGAAAACATACCCAAGCGTCCACTGCGCGAAAATGAATATGTGGGAATAAACTCCAACAATATCAACAAATTACTCCGAGAAAAACACGCACCTTGGTTCAAAAAAACTGTGATTTCACAAACCATGACCTTCGCACAAAAAGTGGATTTCAACACACATCGTTTGCTACGCGCTATAGACAACAATTGTTTGCTTTCCAAACTTCAAGTATCTCAGCAAGCCGATGAAAATCAGTTTTTTATACCGAAAAAAGAATTGTATGACGCCTTCGACAACGATACCGAACTCATCAAACGAACCGAGCAGATTTTGGAAGCATCGCAGGTTCATTTTCAGTTTGGTAGCGAGGCCACATCTCAAAACATCATCAGCTATACGGGTAGCATTCCAGAAGACCTTGAATTGGTGCGAAAATTAGCCTTTGATGGCGTTAAAAATCGCTTTAAAGTAATCACACCCACCATCCAAGAACGCATCGAACACGAAATCGACTTGATACATAAAAAAGGATTTCTGTCCTACTTTCTCATCACTTGGGACATCATCAACTATGCGCGTTCCAAAAATTATTTCCACGTAGGCAGAGGCAGCGGCGCCAACAGTTTGGTGGCCTATTTGCTCCATATTACAAATGTGGATCCGCTTGAGTTGGATTTGTATTTCGAGCGTTTCATCAATCTGTATCGCAGCAGTCCACCCGATTTTGACATTGATTTTTCATGGCGCGACCGCGATGATGTGATTGAATATATTTTCAAACGTTTTCCACAAGCTGCCTTGTTGGCCACCTACAACACCTTTCAATACAAGGCTGCCATCCGAGAATTGGGCAAAGTGATGGGGATGCCCAAATCCGAAATTGACCTACTCACCACACGCCAAAGTGAACCCGAAGACCAAATTGCACGCTTGGTGATGCGTTACAGCCAACGTATCACTGGTCTCCCCAATCATTTGAGCATACATGCAGGTGGTATTATCATTCCCGAAAAGCCAATCACTTGGTACACCCCAACTTTTATGCCGCCCAAAGGTTTCCCAACCACCCAATTCTCCATGCTCGAAGCCGAAGATGTGGGACTTTACAAATTTGATATTTTAAGTCAGCGTGGTTTGGGAAAAATCAGTGACTCCATTGAACTCATCTATAAAAATCAGCCTGATAATCCACCACACGACATCCACGATGTGAAACACTTTATTCAGGATGAAAAGGTGAAAAATTTGCTCCGAAACGCAGAAACGATTGGCTGTTTTTATGTGGAATCGCCCGCCATGCGCAACCTCATCAAAAAATTGCAAGTCGATGATTATTTGGGTGTTGTGGCTGCCAGTTCAATTATCCGTCCGGGTGTTTCAGGTTCGGGTATGATGGACGAATACATCAAGCGCCACCGTGAGCCCGAGCGCCGGACAAACATCCACCCTGTGATGCAAGAAATTATGCCGGAAACCTATGGCGTGATGGTTTATCAGGAAGATGTGTTGAAAGTGGCGCACCATTTTGCCGGTTTAGATTTAGGCGAGGCCGATATTTTGCGGCGGGCCATGTCGGGAAAATTTCGATCCAAAGCCGAATTCCAAAAGCTCAAAGAAACTTTTTTCGAGAAATGCAGCGAACGCGGACACAGCATCAACATGACCCATGAAGTTTGGAACCAAATTGAAAGTTTTGCGGGCTATGCATTTTCCAAAGGACACTCCGCTTCCTATGCCGTGGAAAGTTACCAATGCATGTATCTCAAAGCCTACTACCCCATCGAATTTCTGCTGGCGAGTCTTACCAATTTCGGTGGATTTTATAGTGTGGAAACCTACATCCACGAAGCCAAACGCTACGGAGCAATCATCGAAGCGCCCTGCGTAAATCAAGGCAAATACCAAAGCAGCATCCAAGGAAAAACGATTTATTTGGGCTTTAATTTAGTGAAGGAAATCGAGGACAAAGTGGCCATTCAAATAGAACAAGAACGCTGGAAAAATGGTGTTTTCAAAGACCTGAATCATTTCCTGAAGCGCGTGGAAATTTCCTTGGAGCAAATCAATATTCTGATCCGCATTGGTGCCTTTCGCAGTTTTGGATTGCAGAAAAAAGAGCTCCTTTGGCAGGTGCAATTTTATTTTCACGGCAAGAAAAAGAACACTCCACAATTGGTGATTTTCGATGAAAAACCCAAACAATTCAAACTGCCCAAGCTCCAAGAACTCTTTGCCGAACAAGCCTTTGAAGAATTAGAATTGCTCGGTTTCCCGCTTTGCAACCCCTTCGATTTGCTGCGCGAAAAAGCCCCAACGCTGGTTCAGCCACATGAGTATTTAGAAAAAAACAAAGGACTCAAAGTGGTACGCTATGGCTACCTCGTAACCGCCCGACGCGTGCGCACCAAAAACAACGACAACATGTATTTCGGTATGTTCACCGACCAAGAAGGCAACTATTTCGACACCGTTCATTTCCCCGAATCGGCACACAAATTCCCCTTCCGCGGTATGGGTATTTACCAAATCATTGGCGTGGTTTCAGAATCGTATGGTGTGTATCACATTGAGGTGGGCTCGATGCAAAAAATGGTATGGGTTGATGACCCGAGGTATGGGGATTCATAAGACGTTTGAATCAAATCTCCTTCTCCATCCTCCAATGCTGAATTTCACCAAACAACAAATGCGTTTTTTCTTTTTGGGTGTATCCTAAACTTAGGTAAAATGGAATGGCGTTTTCGCGGGCTTGGAGCATAATACGGTTGTAGCCCAACATGCGGGCATTTTGTTCAGCAGCAAGCATAATTTTCTTTCCGATTCCTTTGCCTTGTGCGGTGTCATCAACGGCCATAAAACGGACTTGGGCAAAATCATCGCTTTCCGTGTCGAGGCGAGCAACTCCGAGAATTTTACCGCTTTCAAAACAAGCCAAATGAATGGCGATGGCGTCTTGTTCATTGCGTTCAGAGCCGCGTGGTTGATTCCATGGGGCGCGAAGAATTCGGTAGCGCAAATCGTAGTAAGCGTCCCATTCTTGTTGGCTTTGAGGGGTTCTGATTTCCATATTAATCTTAGAATTTAAACGCAATACTCGTCACGCGCTTGGTGATTTTATCATGTAGTTTTTCAGAGCGAACTAGGGCTTGAGCGGCTGGCTCCTTGAACAATTGTTTCAAATTTTTAATTTCGGCGCAAGGAATATGGAGTGCATGCATGTCTTCTAGCAAATCATTGACCATGTATTGTGAGATTGGTTTTTGCAATTCCACTTGAAGTTCAGTGCGATTTTGAACGCGCAATTGGTTGTTGGTGAATCGCTTATCCTGAATCAACTGAGGCACTTCTAAACATTTCACAAGCAATTCAAAATGCGTTTGGCTGCCTATTGCAAAAGTGACCAAACGATCATCTTTGGTTTTGAAAATTTCACCATATGGAGCGATGTTGGGATGTAAAGAGCCCATTTTCATTGGCACATGGCGTTTCATCAAGTAATTGGACGCCTGATTCACCAAACTGCTCACCGCGGCGTCGTAAAGCGACACAGAAACAATACTGCCCATACCCGTTTTCATGCGCTTCATCAAAGCCAACAAAATTCCTTCTTTCAGATGATGCGCAGCCAAAACATCAATCAAGGCAACTGGCATTTTCACGGGCTGACCTCCAGGCTCACCATTCATAGACATATAACCTGTTTCTGCTTGTAAAATCAAGTCGTAGGCAACACGGTCGGAGTCATCACCGAAGCCCGAAATTTTTCCAATAATCAGTTTTGGATTGAGTTGCTGCAAGAGCTCATCTGTTATGTTCAATTTCTCCTGATCGCCATGTTTGAAATTCATCAAAACCACATCGGCAGTTTTCAATAACTCCAACAAACGCGTATGCCCCTCGTCCGATTTGATATCCAAGGTCAAATATTTTTTCTGATAATTGACACTGCAGAAATAGGCAGAAACCGGGCTATCCACTGGCTCCAAGGGCAATTTCCAAGAACGGGTAACATCTGGATTTTTCGGATTTTCAATTTTCACCACATGAGCACCCAATTCGGCAAAAAACATCCCGACGTGAGGTCCGGCAAGCACTGTGGCCA
>DIUF01000050.1:0-4697 GCA_002422285.1 Flavobacteriales bacterium UBA6165
GGCAACGGATTGAGCATCGCAAGCAACCTGGCTTTTCGCCCTAGGTATTTAGGAACAGTATTCCAATTAAGGGGTCTTTTGACCTTTGGGTTTACAATTAGTTACACACTCATGGACCACCAAAAAAACATGGACTTTTTGAAATATGTCTTCACAGATTGATATAAAACAATTTCAATAAAATCAAACCCATTTGCACTATTGATACGTCAAGCGCATATTCATATCTAAGGATGTAAGGGAGTTTGCGGTAAATTGAAAAGGCAATGCACATGCTACTATCCTGAACCGAGTATTATCTATCTGATTCACGTAAAGTAAACCACCATAAGGGGCATACGAAACAAAAGACATACCTGTAAACATTCTTAAACGCAACTGATTGGGTCCTGGCACAGCAGCAGTAGTTGTAGTATAAATTCCTGTTGTTGGAGGAGCAGAAGCCGTAACATAAAAAGACGTTTCAACTCCACCAGAGATCATATAAGTTCTAGTCATACTGGACACGTCTACACTGTTATAGGAGTAAAATTGATAATAAATCCCATTGTTAAATCTATAACGATTTTCAGGATGTTCGCATGGGGCATCTACTGGTTGGGTTTCAATTCCAGAAAGCTGCAGCACATTTGACTCAATATAAAGCTTTCCAATTCTAACAAATGCTTTGAAATAATAGGTGTTTTGTGGCGTAAACAAATTGGTATGAAAACTACCCTTGAAGTCACTTTCTTTAGCATAAAAAGTCAACACATGATTCTCGTTTTCAAATGGCATAAATGTTCTGAATGTAGAATCCGTGTGAAAGGCGAACCCCACATTGGCACCTAATTTTTCGTCAAACTCAGAAAGTCGTGCAACTAAAACAACAGAATCATTGTTCGTCATTTGCGCAGATATGAGCTCAACCCTTGGATATACACGCTCCTTATCACAACTATAAAGAGATGCAACACAAACGAGTAAGAATAAATTAATGATGAGTTTCATATGTGAATTTTGAAACAAAACTAATCATAAAATCATCACACTAAAACCGATACAAAACTTTACAGAGCTAAGTTAGGCAATCGCGCTATTGAATTGTATTCCGAAAAATTTGTTTGGGAAAAAAGATCAATTATTCCATAACAACCCTTTAAAAGAAGCCGGAGTAAAAAATCCAGAAGATTGGCGTTGCTCGTCTGCTTTCAATTATCAAGATATGGAAAGTTTTTTTGAAGTTGAAAAATTACCGTCCAGAACCGCTAGATAAAGCTGTTTTCTATCCCTTCCATCTCGATGCTCGCCACGCTTTTTGTTCTGCTTTGTTGAGAAAGGTCCAAGCGACAATTCGGCTCGATTTGTTGCCCGTTCCCATGGGAATTGTTTTAATCTGCTCGGCTTCTGCTTTTTCTAAGAGATGATAAATCCCCTGAAGATGGGCTTGCTTTGAAACCAAGGTTGTGAACCAATAACAACGCTTATCGAAAATTTTGCTTTCACCAATCATGTTTTTAATGAATTGATATTCACCGCCTTCATAAATCAATTCATGGTGGATTCCTGAAAAATTGAGCTCAGGTGTTTTCATTTTTTTTCCGGTAAGATTGCGTATTTTTCTACGCGTTCCTTCTTGAGCTTCTTCAACCGAGGCATGAAACGGTGGGTTACAAACAGTAAGATCAATTTTTTCAGTTGGATTAAGTATGCCACTAAAAATTGCGCTTGAATCGTTTTGTAATCTGCATTCAATCTTATCTTCTAAAGATGGATTTTCTTGGATGATGCGCTGTGCAGATGCGATTGATTTTGCTTCGATATCCGAGCCGATGAATTGCCAAGCGTATTCGGTTACACCTATAATGGGATAAATACAACTCGCGCCAACACCGATGTCCAAACAAGTAATTTTGTTGCCCTTTGGGAATACTCCACCATTACTTTCGCCTAACAAATCGGCAAGATAATGGATGTAATCTGCCCGACCAGGGATTGGAGGACAAAGATTTTCATTCGGGAAATCCCAGTTTTTTATGCCATAGTATTGGTTTAAAATCGCTTGATTCAACAATTTCACGACAACAGGATTTGAAAAATCTACCGAATCATCACCGTATTTATTGGGTTTGACATGCTTCTTCAATTCAGGGTTCACTTTTGTTAAAGCCTCTAAATCATATCTTTCGCTGTTTTTATTGCGAGGATGTAATCTGGTTTTGTCGTGTTGGTTTTTTTCTGAGGACATGATATGCGTAATTACTTGACGTTTACAAAAGCGCCGCTAATCTAGTCATTTTTGAAAGCTTAGAAACCCCCAACATTTGCTTTTAACTTCCTATTTCTAACTTCTTATTTCCCAATTCTAACTTCAAAAACCTTACTTTTGCAAAAAATTTTCCATCATGATTCCAGCCAATAATCCAAATTTAAAGTCGTGGGTAGAAGTGCCACAAAACAGCGATTTCCCAATTCAAAATATTCCTTTTGGGGTTTTTAAAACGGAGCATCTCACGCCGCGTGTAGGTTCTAGAATTGGAGATTCTGTCATCGACTTGAAATCCATGTTTGTCTTGGGTTATTTGGAAAATTTGCCTTTTCATTTGGAAGATTTTGATACTACAAGTCTAAACAACATGATGCGCAGAGGCAAAAAAGCTGTGCGCGAATTGCGTAACCGTATTTCTAAATTGTTTGATGCCAACTTTCCCGATTTGCAAAACAACGAACATCATGTGAGTCAAGTACTTGTGGATGCAAATACTGTTGAAATGTTGCTCCCAGCTGAAATTGGCGACTACACAGATTTTTATTCGAGTCGAGAGCACGCCACAAACGTAGGCACCATGTTCCGCGACCCTAACAATGCATTGCTGCCGAACTGGCTTTGGTTGCCTGTAGGTTATCACGGACGTTCGTCGTCGATTATTCCATCAGGAGTTGATATTCACCGCCCCATGGGACAAACGAAACCCAATCCAGATGAAAACCCAATTTTCGGTCCGTCGCAGCGCGTAGATTTTGAATTGGAAATGGCTTTTCTCACATTTGATGGCAAACCCCTCGGGCAGCGCATCAAAACCGAAGAGGCAGAAGATTATATTTTCGGACTTTGTTTGTTCAACGACTGGTCGGCGCGCGACATCCAACAATGGGAATATGTGCCACTCGGACCATTTTTGGCCAAAAATTTCGCGTCGTCCATTTCCGCTTGGATCGTGACTTTAGATGCCCTTGAACCCTTCCGCGTTGACAATCCGAAGCAAGAGCCTGAGGTGTTGAGCTATTTGAAATACGACAAACCCGCTTCTTACGATATTCATTTGCAAGTAGCCATCCAGCCACAGAACGCAGCAGAAACGGTGGTTTGTAACTCCAATTTCAAGTACATGTATTGGACCATGGTGCAACAACTAACCCACCACACTGTGAATGGCTGCAACATCCGCCGAGGAGACATGTTGGGTTCAGGAACTATTTCAGGACCAACACCAGACTCTTATGGGTCGATGCTGGAATTGGCTTGGAAAGGAACAAAACCGCTCCAAATGAGCGACGGAACTGAGCGCAAATTCATCAACGACAACGACACCGTAATCATGCGCGGACACTGTGAGAAAAATGGAATTCGCATTGGATTTGGTGAAGTGAGAACAAAATTGCTCCCTGTCGTGGAATAAAATTTCAAAAAACGCAACATTAATTTCTACAACACAACTCCGTAGGAGTGACATATTAATAGCGGCACGTTTTAACGTGCCGCAAGATTGAAAGACGATATCAGGTTTTGGCGTGCGTTTTTGATTAAAAAACCATGACAAAACCAACTCAGTATGAATAAATAAAATTGTAGAAATTAAATTAAAAAATTTTGTTGCAGTATTGATATTCTTCGTAATATTGCAGCCCGAAATTGAGGTACAGTAAATAATAAAGGACATGGATTTTTTAAGACAAATTCAAAACGAATTAGTGGAAGTGCAAAACTTTCCTTCATTCAAAGCAGGTGACACGGTTACCGTTTCATACAAAATTAAGGAGGGTTCAAAAGAGCGTATCCAGCAATACCAAGGTGTAGTTTTGCAACGTCGTGGTCAAGGCCCATCTGAAACTTTCACAGTGCGCAAAATGTCTGGAAACGTTGGTGTAGAGCGTATCTTCCCAATTTCGTCTCCTTTCATTGAAAGCATTATCGTGAACAAACATGGTTCGGTGCGTCGCGCTCGTATTTTCTACTTGCGTCAATTGACTGGTAAATCAGCTCGTATCAAGGAAAAAAGAATGACTTACTAGTTATTGTTACTACATAATTAATTGAAAAGCCTGCTAATTTTAGCGGGCTTTTTTTGTTCGAGCTTATGTAACACATTATAACTCTACCGTTATTGAACTTTTTAGCTTTTGCTTAAGATAATAGAAGTGATTCATTAAATTTGCACGCTTAAAACCAAAGAAAACTCATAATTCATCATGCTAATCAAGCGCCTTCTAGGAATCATTATATTTATACTCTGCGCTTCTGGTTACGGGTTGTCTTACGATAAATTATATCAAGAGCAGTTTTCCAAACGCTTGGATGAGCTTACCGATAATTTCTTATTGCTTTATGAAATCAAAGATTTGAAAAATTCCAAATCTTTCGATATTCAAACACCTACCACTGAAGAATTAGATAATTTTCTCAAGAATGAATTTGGAGCGTTTTATCCTGGATTTCA
>DIUF01000050.1:4793-5895 GCA_002422285.1 Flavobacteriales bacterium UBA6165
CCACACACAATAAGCTTGATTTTTGGTAATAAAAGTGATGCTTTTGTTGACAATCGACTTCAAGTCTTCAGCAACTACAGCTATCGTCTAGAATTTTTAAATGCCCTAAAAAATCGAGGTGTAGATGCTTCTCACGCTTTGGCATCATGTGTATTGGGGAGCACTACTATCACTAGGATTCCAAATTATTCTGAAAAAAATTATTGGCAATTGTATCCAGACATCGCCAGTGAACATCGTGATTTTTATGCGCTTATGCTGGCTTCGGCTTACGTTTTGAATCAAATAAAATTCAACCAAAATCGATTTTTTGAAATTGAGCCCAAACACACTTACCTCAAAGCAGAGTCTGATTATGCTATGCATTTAGAGATTTTGGCTCAATACTTTAAACTTCCTTTTCGAGAAATGAAGCTGATGAATCGGAAGTTTTTCAGAGGTGCTGTTCCTCCTAAAATGCATTTCAACTTTCCGCATAAGTTCGCAGCGAATTTTATCAATAAACAGGAAGAACTTGCGCTCAAAAGTGCCTACATGATTCATGACATAAGGGCTCCGTTTTGCTTGGTGAAATACAGAAGCAAAGCAAGCGACGACATTCAAATAATTGCTGCCAATTTTGCAACGAGTGTAGCAGAAATTCAAAAAATCAACTTTTTACCGTCCATTCAGTTGAATGAAAATCAACTATTATTCATCCAAACACCTCAAAAAGACAGCCTCTTCTTCAGTGCTTTTGATACTTTATCACAAACTCAAATTCAGGAGCAAATAAAACTCAGAGCGGATTCAATGAGCAATTGGATAGAAGATTGCAGACCAGCTAAACCAGCAAATACAAGCAACGCCACATCGCAGCGAACACATGTAGTAAAAAGTGGGGAAACCTTGAGCCATATTGCCAGAAAATATAACGTAACAGTTAAGCAGCTCAAAGATTGGAACAAATTGAAATCGGACAACATCCAAATCGGACAAAAACTAATAATCAAAAAATAATGGAATCATTCACCCAAATATCACCCCTTCGAGTTGCCAAAACAACAGGGATTGTGGTCGGAATTTTGATTCTGATTTCTTTTGTTTACCCGCGTGACGGAAT
>DIUF01000073.1 GCA_002422285.1 Flavobacteriales bacterium UBA6165
CATCCAAATGCTTCTCCTAAAGATGAAGATGATTACGTAGCCACTTTCCAAATCTTCAAAAAAGGCATCGTTTTAACCTTCAAAGACGGCGGAAATCCAATGATTTTCACTTTAAAAGCATAAATCTTAAAAACTAAATATTATGAAAAAGTCAAGTATTTTATCTCTTGTTTTAGGTGTTTTGTTTACAGCATCGAGTTGGGCAGGCATGCAGAATATCAAGTGCATTTGGTTTCGAATTCCCGGTGAAGCGGCCAATACGAGCTGGCTCAAAACCATTGCCAAACCAACACCAGATAAACCAAAATCGATGAAAAACGCTATTTATTTTGATGAGCAGAAAATCACCTTCATCAATAATAATGGAGTGGTGCGTGAGTTTATCAGTGAAGGCTCAGGGACATCTACCATCCAGCGTGAAAAAGATGAAAACCCCCGCATTTGGAAAATTCCAAATCCCAAAGCAACTCCGAAAGATGAAAACGATTTTGTAGCAACTTTCCAAATCTTCAAAAAAGGTATCGTGTTGACATTTAAAGCGGGTTCAGATTTAGACGGAAGTCTATACTTTAGACTCAAAGAATAAAAAATATAAAAGCGATGTGGCTTTGGTCAAATATTGTGTTTTGGGTATGTTGTACTACTCTTTCTGCTGATTGCATGGAAGAGGACGCTATTGTTTATTCTCGTCTTCAGCTCAATAAGGATTTTTATATTGAGATTGCAATGGTACCCTTTTCCAAGAATCGACGGTTTTTTATTCATCAGTGGGACACGGTAAAGCATGAAAACCCGGAGTGGATTAGAACCAAAATAAGTAAAGATCGACTCGGCAACTATGTCTTGGGTTTTCACCAAAAGGAAATGAAAAACGCCTTGAAGCAAAATGCAAATTTTCGATTGAACAATTTGTTTTTGGATCGAGCGTTTGACTTTTCGCCCACATGTTTTTCAAGTGACTCAAGTACTACGAGAATGCAACTTAGTCCGCAACGCGCGCACAAATTCAGTGCAGATTCAATTTTTTATTTACTTAAAACCGATTCATTATGAACAAAAAATTAGCAGGAATTATTAGTGGTTTGTGCTTTGCTACGGCTGCCGCTATGTATTTTATTGGAAAAGATTCCAGTCACTTATCAGAGTTGAAAGACTTTTTTTGGGTCCCTATTCCTTTGGGAATCATAGCCTTAGTATTGTATTATAAAAATCAAAAATCATGAGAAAATTTATACTTTTATTTGCTCTAGTTGTCTCTGGAGCAACAATCGCACAAAATTCTTTAATGTGGAATGGTGCGCAATGGGTTGAAAATGAATCACAAACAGTTAGTTCGTCATCGAGTAGTGTGACCACAGTATTCAATCCTACTACAGGCAAAACGTGGATGGATCGGAATTTAGGAGCAAGTCAAGTTGCAAGCTCACCAACAAACGCCGCTTCCTACGGTGATTTATACCAATGGGGAAGAGGTACAGACGGACATCAGTTGAGAACTTCTCAAACAACAACTCAAACTTCAGGCACTTTGAAACCGGGTCATGCCATGTTCATAGTAAGTTCCTCCGATTGGCGCCATAAATACCACCCGAAGTCTGAGCCATTCGTGTGGAACGGGCTAAATGGCATTAACAATCCTTGTCCTAGCGGATTCCGATTACCAACTGTGGCCGAATGGGAGGCTGAAATTGCAACATGGGAGCCATACCAACATGGTATTACAACGCATACGCAGCGTGCTTACAACTCGGTTTTGAAATTGCCGGTTGCAGGCTCCAGAGTTGGAAGCACAGGTCAGTTGATGTGGGAGGGGCAAAATGGTTACTATGCCACATCCAATTCCTCTGGAAATCTTCACAATAATCTGTATTTCACAAATGGCGAATTGAACTTCAAAATTAGTCACAGAGCGTCTGGCCATTCTGTGCGTTGTATCAAAGAATAAATTAATTTTGGGGTGATGTTTAAACATATTTTTACATTACTCATTACCATTTTTTCAGTATTCGCCTTTTCGCAAAGCAAATTGAAAGGTGACTTTCCACGTTTTGCAGGAAGAACAGCATATCTTTATGCGTATTCTGGATTTGACGAATGGTTAGTTGATAGCGCCATTGTTGACGCTAAAGGTCACTTTACACTCAGTTATAAGCAAGCCAATGGCACGGGTCTTCTCGTTTTTGACGACATGAACTCGTGCCTTGTTGCGTTTACAGACATCGAAATTGTGCTCTCTGGAATTGACTTAACCGAGCTGAAAAACATCAAGGTCGAAAAAGGTGAACAAACTAATTTGATGCATCAGTTTTTTGGTGATTTCGCATTGAGGTCTGAGGCTTTAAATGGCTGGTATTACATGCGTCGTTTGTATGAGAAGGAGCAAAGCGCTTTGTTCAATCAGCCAACAATTAATCAAATTTCTAATGAAATAGAGCGTCTGAAAAATGAGGAAATGAAGTTTCTTTCTACGATTCAATCTCAATCTTTTTTACATCAATACCTTATTGTTAGAAAGTCGATTTATAGCGTTTTACCTGTGTTGGAGTACCGCAAAGAAGATATTCTCAACCTGGTGAACTCCTTTCGTAAAATTAACTATGCTGATGCCAATTTGTGGTCGAGTGGCTTGCTGGCTGATTGTATTCGCGCGCATTTCTATCTCCTTGAAAATAATGGAAGTGGCTCCCAAGAGGTTTACTTAGAAATGACGAAATCAATCGATTTGATGTTGGATCAATTGGCTCATGACAATGTGAAATTGAACGCTATAAGCAACCACCTTTTTACTTTTCTCGAGCAAAGAAGTTTATTTGGCGCCTCAGAATATTTGGCCTTACGTATCTTAGAAATCGAGGCTTGTACAATTGACTCTGATTTCGCAAATAGGTTAGAGTTTTATCGAAAATTGAAATTAGGTAACCGCGCTCCTGATTTTGTTTTCACAGGCGACGTCTATCGCAATAAAACTTGGACATCTACTACGTTCAATTTGACTGAGGTGAATGCCAAGTATAAAATCCTTGTGTTTGGTGCTAGTTGGTGTGCGAAATGTGTCGAAGAAGTGCCCGAAATCATTCAACATTACCCGCAGTGGAAGTCAATGGGAGCAGAATTGATTTTCATTTCCTTAGATGAAGACCCTGAGCTTTTCAAAAGTTTTGTGCGTGTCATTCCCGGCATTTCACTTTGCGATTATTCGATATGGGAGGGTCGGGTAGCGCAAGATTTTCACGTTTTTGCTACCCCAACGATTTTTCTCCTAGATGCCAATCATAGCATATTACTGCGTCCTTTAACAGTTTTTCAACTCAATGCATGGCTTGAACTCAACGGAAAAAATTAATTTTATCTCAACCATTGCATGAGCCATTCCCATTCGAGGAGTTTTTCGTGAAATCCAAATGCTAAAAAACCAAGAATCGCTGATAAGAGCACCAATGGTGTGCCACCGTGATACGTATTTTTTTTAGTTTCTGGAAAAGTGTAAGGATTGCCACTCATTTTCCCTCCAAACCGACTTCTTCCATGTGCCTCATCGATGCGATCGAGGGTGTAAAAAATAGAGGAAAAACTAATGAGCAAAGCCAAAAATAGTCCGAAATATGCCCGCCAATTTGTGTAAATGGACTGCAAAAACGCGAAGTCTATAGAGCGCAAAAACCCGCCTAAAAAACTGAGTAAGAAAAAAGACAATGCCACCGGTGCAAAGGAACCAGATTCTATTTTGATGCGTTTGAAATGTCGCGTAGTTTGGAAGATCAATACTGCGATTAGGCTACCCCCCTCAATCAAATACATGTGGTAAATTGCTTCTACAGGCTTTCCTCCTGCGAACCACGCAATTAAAAATCCAGAGAGTGGTCCAGAAATAAGAAGCGCCAGTAAAACGCGTTCATTGTTTTCTTGATAAACCAAAAAAGACAAAACCAAAAGCATTGCGATGACATAGAATACGGAAAAAACCATGAAGTAGTTCGACAAACCTTCTGGAGCCTGAGCAAACACAAATTCGTGCTTCAATCCATCTTGAATCAATATAGCTAATGCAGGCACAAAAGTGACATAGAACACGTTTAATGTGTAATATAAACCTCTCATGTTGAACTATTTCAGAAGTTCTGTAAGCCAAGCTTCTTCCATTAAGGAGGTATGGAATCCAAAGGCCAACAAACCTACTATAATTATGACCAAGATGAACGGTGAACCTGATGGTAAATCTTGGGTGTTTTGTGGTACTGGATTGTTGACGCCATAACTTCTATTGCCGTATGCGTTATCAAAACGTTTTAAGGTGCCAAATAGGGCAATATAATTCAAAATGGCAGCTGTCGCTAAACCCGCATATGCCAAACCGCCAGAATATATGTCGGTTAAAAAATCGAAGTTGATGGAACGAATAAATCCACCAAAACACCCAAGAATGAAAACGGGGAGAATGACTTTTATTACAAAAGGCGCTTCGGTCTGAATTCTTTTAAAATGACGAAGCATTTGTGTGCTCAAAACCGCGACAAAACTTGTCCCTTCTATGATATACATGTTGTAGATGCCATGAATAAGCTGACCGTCACTCAACCATGAGATGAGCAATCCAGCTAGTGGACCCGAGAGCAGCACCCCGATAAAAACGCGACTATCACTTTCCTTGTTTACCATAAAAGAAAGCATCATCACCATTACAATAGCGTAAATATAGGCGAAACCAAGCATGTATTTGCTTATGTAATCTGGCAAAAAGGATAGCGCAAAGTCATGGCTCAAACCGCCTTGGATTATTATTGCAAGGGCTGGCACCATTGCAATGTACAGCAAATTCAGCAATATCAACAGTTGTCGCATACGCGGTTTGTTTATTTGGTAGAGATTATAACGCGTTCAACGAATTGACCGCTACTGTGACTCAAAACAAGAAAGTAGGTTCCTGAAGAGAGGTGACTTAAATCTATGGATGATGCTTGTTGGTTGATTAAGAAGGTTTCAACTTGCTTACCAAAAAGATTATACACGCTTACCGACACATTTTCTGCTATGTCGATATGAATCACTCCAGAACTGGGATTGGGATAAATGTGATATAAGTCTTTTTCGAAGTCCAATATTCCCACTGGTTCTTCAACTTCAATAGCTTGATAGCAATCTGTTTGAAGCGTACATGTACCACTCTCTATTATAGCAGCATAACTCCCCGATGAGCTCCCAACGAAAGTGTTAAGAATCGCACCAGGGATAGGCTCAAAATTATTCAAACAATCTACCCAAACGTGATCGCCGAAATTTCCACTGATAGTGAAAGTGCTGTCCACCACTGTGATTTCATACTCAAGCTCAACCAAGTTTAAGTATAATGTAGCGATACCAGTGCAACCCGAAACAGTAGTATATGGAATGAGGTAGGTACCACTTTCCGTGTAAGTGACGTCTAAGAACGTATAAGAACCGCAAGCGCTCATTGCAAAGGCATAGTCCAAGTTTTGTCCAGCACAATCACATGCGTCTTCAACTTGATTGATGGTGTTACACCCTGGCGCATTGCCTACCACATACAATTCAATATTAGGATTGTCCATGGCATTACAAACGGCTTCAACAGCACAATCGGACAACTGGGGATTGTTGGCTAGATTGATATAGGTGCCCAAAGAAATTGGACTGTTCAATGCTGCTATGGAGCTTAAAACATTGTTGCTAGAAAGCGTGATGTATGTGCCTACGGCGCTCAAATTTTCTAGTCCTGTGAGCGTGACCAAGGCATCTGCATTGGAAATTAATAGATAATCTCCAATAGACGATAGTGCTCCAAAACCTGCAATTGAACCCAATTCAGAATTGCCCACCAATCTCATATAGGATCCTATATTTGTTAGTGAGTTTAGACCTGAAATAGCGTTCAATAAAGGGTTTTCGGCAATATTAATAAAACCTGGAACCGTTGTAATGTTGTTCAAAACATTAAAATTGGTCAACAAAACATTATTTACGACTTCTAAATTCAAACCAATACTTTGAATTCCATTTAATGGGCTTAAATCTGACAGTGATGCGCAATACATGATGCGTAAATTTTGTCCAACTGTGGTCACGTTGCTCAAACCAGCAACACTGGTTAATGGGGCAACTATTTCTAAGCTGCCCCCAACAGTTGTTAATGAGGATAATCCGCTTATATTGAAATTGGGGTTCTCAGAACCTAGTATGACACCTCCTGTAACCTCAGTGATTTGCGACAAAGCATCTAGGTTTTCAACAGTTCCTCCGATAAACAAAGTTCCATTGATACTGGTGCAACCCGGATAAAGCGTTGTGAAATTGTCCAAAGCACCTTGGTTCATTGCAGTGAATCCATTTGGACAGGTTTGAGCCATCAATTGATTCGAAATCAAGGCCACAAATAAAAGTACTATTCTTTTCATCGTTTTCATTTTGGACAAAGTTGCCCCATGAAAAGAAATAGTCTTTCACCCCTTTGGGTGTTTTTTAACTTAATGCCTTTTCAATCTCCTCAAATTCAAACTCGAAGCCAGTACCTTTCAATTTTTCTGCATTTGTATTCACCCCATTGAGCAACATCTCGCTCATTTCGCCGAGCATGAGTTTCATCAAAAAAGAAGGAACACCGACAGGCAGCATCCAACGTTTCACAGATTGGGCTAAGGCTTGCGAAAATATTTTATTGGATACGGTTTTCCCGCAAATGTTATAGGCGCCAGCCAATTGATTTTCAGAGATGTGCAAAATGGCGTGCACCAAATCTTTTTCATGCACCCAAGTAAATGGTTGTTTGCCCGTACCCAGAGGCGAACCCACACCCCATTTGAAAAGCGGTTTCAATTTCTTCAAAGCGCCTCCTTTTTCACTCAAAACGGCACTGATGCGCAATAAGCTTACCGGACAAAGCTCCTCAAATTGAAGCGCCGCATGTTCCCATTCGTGTACCAAGCGACTCAAATAATCTGTGCCATAAGCATCTTCTTCGTTTACTTGATTTGGCGTATTTACTGTATAACAATTGATGCCCGAAGCGGAAATGTACTGCTTGATTTTACCCGATTTTTGAGCGGTTTTAAACAACAAATTGGCTGGCTTCACACGTGAATCCAGAAGTTCTTGCTTGCGTTTGGCTGTCCAAGGTTTGTCGGCAATGCCAGCGCCACAAAGATTCACAATCACATCAATGCCTTCCAAGGCATGCTCACTGATTTCATCCTGATCTGGATTCCACCAACGGTATTTCTCATCAGCACAAAGCGCCTTGTTTCGGGTAAGAATAAACACCGTGTGACCCGCTTTTTCAAAGGTTGAAGATAATAGATTGCCGATAAGACCCGTGCCACCAGCTATGAGGATGGAATGTTGCATAAATAAGAGTTGAATGTGAGGCAATAGTACTGCTTTCTAACAAAATCTTGGGGTTTTTGTTTTAGTAATTGGTGATACACTCAGATTCACTCCACCACAACTCTGCCAAAATACACCTCCCCCGAACTCAACTCAACAATGCGAATAAAATAAACGCCCGGCGACAAATCTCCTTGCCAAGAAAAACCGTTTGCGTCAACGTTGATGCGTTCATTGAAATGACTTTTTCCTGAAACATCGCTGATTTGAAGTGTGGCTTCTCCTATGAATCCTGCATTGAATGAAACAATGAAACGTCCATTGTTCGGATTAGGGAAGATGGTCATGTTTGGCCTGTTTTCTTCAGCAATGAGTCCAGAAACAGCAATGAAAATTGGTGCTAAATCAAAGCTAAAAAACCGCGCTTGAATTACAATTGGGTTGCTTATCTGCTCAGAAGAAATGATGCCTTTCAAATTGGATGAAAACACAAGTCCTTCTTGTTGACCCATATCTAAAACATTTCCCATATTTAAATTGCGTTTGTTGCCGGTAAAAAATTGAGTACCTTGATAATCCCAAAGTAAATACATAAATGGGGTGTAGGCTGGAGGTGAATAACCCAACAACGAAACTATTCC
>DIUF01000064.1:0-710 GCA_002422285.1 Flavobacteriales bacterium UBA6165
ATATTTCTCGAAGTAGCCACTACCCGATTTCCATTTTTTAAAAGTTCTTCTACCAATAGCAAACCGAAGCCTTTGGATGCACCGGTTACAAACCATACGTCGTTTTTTGTCATGATGATGTTTTTATTGAATAACTGAATTGTCACGCTTTTGTTCGCGCTGAAAATCTCGGTAACGCACCACATTGTCGATGCATTCTTCGAGCGTAATGTAGTCGTGAGGATAAACGGCATCCATTTTCGCAGTGCTGTATGATGTTGTACTGAAAGCACTTTTTGTGGCATCTTTGGTCAGTGCCGTAGGTTTTCTGGTAATGAAACTAAACACCGCAGCCAAGCGCCAAGCAAATCCCATCAACCATTCTGGAACCGCGATATTGGGCGCTTTTTTTCCCATACGCTTTGCAATTGCTGTGGTCATGCGTTGGAAACTCAAATTTTCGCCAACAATCAGAAAACGTTCACCAACGGTATTCTGCTCCATCAAAAACAAAATTCGCTTGGAGATATCTCTCACATCAACAAAGGCATTGGCACCAGGCGCATAGAATTTCAGTCCGCGATCTACTGCGCGAAAAATCGTAAGAGAAGATTCATCCCAATCGCCGGGACCAAAAATCACACAAGGATTGACCATTGCTGCGGGCAAACCTTCTTCAATGCCTCGCCAAACCTCATTTTCTGATAAATATTTAGACATCGCATAACCGC
>DIUF01000064.1:789-4285 GCA_002422285.1 Flavobacteriales bacterium UBA6165
TTGATTTGAACCAATTTCTTGAAGTCATCGTTGCGAAAGGAAACCATTGCCGCACAGTGAATTACACGGTCAATTCCCTGAAAAGCGCCTTCGAGTTCCACCAAATCATCAATTTCGCATGGATACCATTCTACATTTTGGAGCAAGGCTTTGTAATTGCTTGAATCATAATATTCAAACAAGCGATTTACGCGATCTATCCTCGATTTATTGCGGTATAAAGCCCGAACTTGATGACCCGCTTGCGTCAAATCATACAGCACATGCATGCCCAATAAACCAGTTGCTCCTGTGAGTAGAATCATTGTGTTTTTAGCGAAAAATTAAGCCGAGCAAAGATAGTTGAAATTGGAAAGCCTATTGTTTCTAAATTCGCATTTCAAATCACGAAATTCAAATGGCCAAAACAAAATCAGCTTTTTTCTGTCAAGAATGTGGACACGAAGCCCCTAAATGGTTGGGTAAATGTCCTTCGTGCAACGCTTGGAATACCTTTGTTGAGGAAAAAATTGTGACGACCAAAAGTTCAACAGTTGCCTTTTCTGCTAATAAAGCTGTGAAAAATGAACCGCGCTTGATGCAAGACATTTCCATGGCCGACCAAATGCGTGTTGATTCTGGAGATTTGGAACTCAACCGTGTATTGGGTGGAGGAATTGTACCCGGCTCCTTAATGCTTTTTGGAGGTGAGCCCGGCATTGGAAAATCGACTTTGTTGCTTCAATTTGCAGTAAACACTAGCAGCAAAGTGCTTTATATTTCTGGCGAAGAAAGTGAACAGCAAATCAAAATGCGAGCAGAAAGAATAGGCATAAACAACCAAAACTGCTTTATACTCACGGAGACTTGCATGCAGCGCATCTTCGATCAGATTGAAGTGGTGAAACCTGAAATTCTAATTATTGACTCCATTCAAACACTTTATTCCGAAGAAATTGAATCCACACCGGGCAGCATTTCACAAATCAAAGAATGTACGGCGGCTTTTTTGCGCTTTGCCAAAGACAGTCAAATCCCAATTTTTGTTGTGGGTCACATCACCAAAGATGGCAGTTTGGCTGGACCCAAAGTTTTGGAACACATGGTTGATGTTGTGCTTCACTTCGAAGGCGATAGAAACCACGTTTACAGATTATTACGCACAGTTAAAAACAGATTTGGCTCCACGCATGAAATCGGTATTTATGAAATGTTGTCATCTGGCTTGCGACCCGTTTTGAATCCAAGTGAAATATTGATTGGCAACAATCCAGACGCATTGAGTGGTGTTGCAATTGCCGCAACCATTGAAGGAATTCGTCCCTTGTTAATTGAAGTACAAGCTTTGGTTTCTACTGCTGCTTATGGCACTCCACAAAGAAGTTCAACAGGATTTGACCTCAGACGTTTGAACATGCTTTTGGCCGTTTTAGAAAAACGTTGTGGTTTCCGTTTGGGTGTTAAAGACGTGTTTTTGAATATCGCTGGTGGAATCAAAGTGGTTGACCCTGCAACAGATTTGGCTGTAGTAGCAGCTATTTTGTCGTCAAACGCAGATATTCCGATAGAAAAATCGATTTGTTTGGCTGCCGAAGTTGGATTGAGTGGCGAAATCAGACCTGTGAATAGAATTGAGCAACGTGTTTATGAAGCCGAAAAATTGGGCTTCTCGAAAATCATCATTTCCGCGCAAAACAAAGGTTTGGATAAGTTGCGAGAGAATCTGAACATTGAAGTCGTGGCTTGTAGCAAAATACAGCAGGTGGTGAAGGCGCTGTTTTCCTGAAAACATGATTTTAATTAACGGTTAAGTAACCGTTATTAACCGTTAGGTAACGGCTCTTATTCGCATTCACATAAAAATCAATCAATTACATTGACACCGATCGATAAACTTTTCGTAGAATTAAATAATTTGTACTGAAGCAAATTTATTTACTTGCAGCGTGTCAAAGAAATATCAAAAAAAAAGTCCGCTACCTCGTTTGGTAGCGGACTTTTCTGTTTAATCGAGAAAGGATACTATTTTGTAGGATCCATCATGTTCATGAATGGATTCTTAGGATCCATGAAAATTGTTTTTGTATTTGGAGATGTTGCCAGAGCTAACATAGCCTCAATTTGCTTCATTCTCAATACTCCAGGTGTCAACGATGAATTCAATAATTCGTTTGCTTTCTGCTGGGCAGCTGCTTCAATTCGGATCACTTCAGCTTTTGCCTCTGCATCAATTACAGCAACTTCTCTTTTGGCATTCGCCGCAATTACTTGACGCTCAGCCTCTCGTCTTTGCTGATCAAGGATGAATTGCATTCTCATAGCATCTTGTTCAGCTTCCAATTTTTGCTCAATTGCTTGCGTGAGGCCTCTAGGGAGCGTGATACTTTTTAATAACACGGCTTCGATTATAAAACCTTTTGGACCTAGTCTAACATTCATCAATTCTGCAATTTGACTTTCAATGACACGACGCTCGCCGCTATGCATGTCTTTTGCGAAAAACTGAGAGCAAATATCAGCAGCTGCAGAGCGGAAAACGCTTGTAACAATTTGATCATAATTCAAACCGATTTCACGAATTACATCAGTTACTTTTGAAGCTTCAATACGATACAAAATTGAAACGTCAGAAGCAATTGTTAAACCTTCTTTCGATGGCAAGTTCATGGTAAGCTCACGGTTGATTGTTCTTGTTGGTACGCGAATCACTCGTGCAATAAAAGGATTGTAAAACATAAGGCCTTGAGATTTAGTGTTTTCACTTAGCTTACCCAATTTTTGTTTTACAGCTACTTGTCCAGGTTGAATCACAGCGCATGAGGCTACAAAAACTCCAACTGCAACAAGGGACAATATTCTTTTGACGTTCATAATGTATGTTTTTAAATTCTGCCCAAAAATAGGAAAGCATCTGTTTCTGTCTCAATTTTAAGATTCTAATTATCTTAAAATTTCATAAATATTTTTTTCGGTACTATGTGTAATGAAAAATAATTGATGTAAAAGCGTTGTAAATGTTTTAAACATTGCACTGTTTTTAATTCTTGTTATCCTCAAAAAAAGAAAATACATATATTTGCAATCAAATTTATTAAACTACGATGGAAGCACAACACGTACCAAGTTTTTGGGATAAAATCATCCCTGATATGGAAACCAACAGATTCGGAACAGTATCAATCGTAATTTTGATTACCGGTTGTCTTGGAGGCATTACTGTTAGTCAAGGTGCTTATGAAAGTTGGATTCAATTGAGTCTGCTTATAGTTCCGTTAATGGTAACTGTTGTGATGCTTCTTGCTGTATTGCCTTTGCGCTGGATTTTAAACGCGATGGTTGTCACAATAGCAGTTGACTTAGCAGTACTTTTATTCAATATTTTCTTCTAAGGTACAGCCTGATATTTTCTTTTGGCTTCATCGCGTGACATTGCGTTGAAATGCCACCACTCTGTTTCCAAATTTCGGAATCCAGCTTGTTTCATAACCTCTCTTAAGAGTTTCCTGTTATTGATATG
>DIUF01000081.1 GCA_002422285.1 Flavobacteriales bacterium UBA6165
CCAAAAGCATTAATAAACTGTGCTGTTCGGCCAGTTATTAAAAAACGGAATGGAAATTTTTCTGTGAATTGAATGGTATCACCAATGATATAGCGCCACAAACCACCATTGGTCGTAATTACCACTGCATAATTCACGCCAATTTCAACATCTGCCAAAGAACAAACCTCTTTCGAATTCAAGCCATCGAATGAACTCATGGGGATAAATTCAAAAAAGATGCCGTAATCGAGCATGAGCAACAAATCATTTGAATTCAATTGGTCTTGAATGCCAAAATAGCCCTCGGAGGCATTGTAACTTTCAATGTAATTCATCCGATTGGGCAGGATTTTTTCAAATGCATCTCTATAGGGTTCAAATTTCACCCCGCCGTGCATAAAACATTCCAAATTGGGCCAAACCTCGTGGATGTGTTTTTTACCCGTTATTTCAAGCACTTTGTTGAAAATAACCAAGGTCCAACTGGGAACACCAGTCACTAAAGAAACATCCTCGTGTATGGTGCTTTTGGCAATTGCTAATACTTTTTCTTCCCAATTTTCCATCAAAGCAATTTCACGCGATGGTGTGCGTCTTTGTTCAACCCAAAAAGGCAAGTTTTTCACGATAATTGCCGACAAATCACCAAAATAGCTGTCTTCACCAAAGCTATTTGACGAAGAACTTCCTCCAACCACCAAGTGTTTGCCACCATATAAATTGGCATTTGGGTACAGGTTGTAATAAACGCTGATTAAATCTTTCCCGCCTTTGTAATGACAATCTTCCAGAGATTCAACTGACACAGGAATGAATTTACTCTTGTCTGATGTTGTCCCTGAAGATTTTGCAAACCATTTCACCTCCGAATTCCAGAGGACTTCTTGTTCGCCTGCAATCATCCGATCAATAAAAGGCTTTAGGGTATTGTAGTCTTGAAGAGGAACGCGATTTTTAAAATCTTCATAGGATTCGATTTCCTTAAAATGATGCAGGCGCCCCCAATTCGTATCATTTCCCGATTCTATCAAACGCCAAAACCATTCCTCCTGAACCTCAAGCGGGTACTTCTTGAACAAGTCAATTTGATGAATGCGCTTTTTGATAATCCATGAAAAAATTGCATTCACTGCCATGATCTTTAGAATTAATTTCTATTTATCATTATGCCCTGGGGCTTGATAGATATAGCTTAAACGTTGTCCGTCGATTAAAAGTATGATTTCCGAACCATTTTCTTTGGTGTAGGCAAAATCACTGATGTCCACCAAGATTTCTTCGCGTATGATGGCTCTACAATCATCACCATTGGCATTGTGGGTAATCATAATTGGACGTTGTGCAGGAAGGCTTTTCAATATGGCTCTCGAGCCCAAAATCTTAAATTCATGGGCTTTACAACCACCGCTATATTCTACGGTAAGGTGCAATTTATTCAAATCGTCAACATGAACATCGATAAGCGTGAATGGGTCTGACTTTGGTTTTTCATCGAGCATATCAACAACTAGTACCCAAACCGTACTTCCTCGTTCTGTGGTATATTTGTTGGTTGCCTCCATTTCGTTATCGCATTTATCTCTATGTTTTTTCTTTCTATTGCCACAAGCAGGTAAAAAAATGAGTGACAACAGCAACGCACTGAACAAGGTAATTCTCATATTTCTAGTTTATTTGGTTTTGACGACAAAAAACAATTATCGTTCCAAAGGTAGTGAAATAAGTGAAAAAAAAGTAAGTTGAATTTTACTACTTCTTTCTAAAATAAATTCGAATGGGAACACCATAAAAATCCCACGTTTCGCGAATGCGGTTTTCCAAATATCGCTTATATGATTCTTGGATATACTGCGGGAGGTTGCAGAAAAATGCGAAGGCAGGAGCATGTGTTGGCAGCTGCTGCACATATTTAATTTTAATTTGCTTGCCCTTGAGCATCGGAGGCGGATTTTGCGCAATAATGTTTTGCATTACGTTGTTCAGCTCGCTTGTTGGAATTTTTTGCAGACGGTTTTGATACACCATCATTGCAGATTCCAAGACTTTTAAGATACGCTGCTTAGATATCGTTGATGTAAAAATAATCGGAACATCGTTGAAGGGCGCTAATTCTTCCCTTAATTTATCCTCATACTCCTTCATGGTGTTGGTTTCCTTTTCAAGCAAATCCCATTTATTGACAGCCACAACAACACCCTTGTGATTTTTCTCAGCGATGTAGAAAATGCTCAAATCCTGCTTTTGAAGACCTTCTGTGGCGTCGAGCATCACGATACAAACATCTGAATTTTCAATGGCTCTAACCGAACGCAAAACGGAATAGTATTCAATATCTTCATGCACTTTGCTGCGCTTTCTGATTCCAGCGGTATCTACTAAAATAAAGTCAAAACCAAAGGCATTAAAATGGGCATCTAAAGCATCTCGAGTCGTTCCAGAAATGGGTGTAACGATATTTCTTTCTTCGCCAGTTAAAGCGTTTATCATAGAGGATTTACCCACATTTGGCTTTCCGACCACAGCAATTCTTGGCAATTCAGATGGTTCTTCAACATCGGGATTAAAATGCTTCACCAAATCATCGAGCAAGTCGCCGGTGCCATGACCATTGATGGCCGACATGTCATAAACATCGCCCAATCCCAAAGAATAAAACTCTGAAGACAAACCAATGCGCTGGTTGTTATCTACCTTATTTGCAATAATATAGATTGGTTTTTTGGTTTTTCGCAAAACTTCTGCAACGCTTTCATCCAAATCCGTAATACCCACCATTACGTCAACAACAAACAGAATTACGTTAGCCTCTAAAATGGCGATTTCAACTTGCTTGCGGATTTCACCTTCAAAAATGTCATCAGAACCGTGTACGTATCCGCCTGTATCGATTACAGAAAAAGGAATACCATTCCACTCACCTCGACCATAAATGCGGTCTCGCGTAACGCCACTCACCTCTTTTACGATGGCACGTTGGGATTCTGTTAAACGATTAAAAAGTGTGGATTTGCCCACATTAGGGCGCCCCACAATTGCAATAATATTGCTCATGATTTGTATCCGTATTTACGCAATTTTCCGTCGGTGCTGCGCCAGTCTTTATCAACTTTCACAAACAACTCCAAGTAAACGCGTTTATCTATAAAGCCTTCAATTTCCAAACGCGCGTCTCTACCAATTTTGGTGAGCACCGTGCCTTTGTGTCCTATAACAATTCCTTTTTGTGAGTCTCGTTCCACAATCACCAAAGCCCTGATGTGTGCCATGGTTTCATCCTCCTTGTAACTTTCAATTTCCACTTGACAAGCGTAGGGAATTTCTTTCTGTAAATTCAGGAATATTTTTTCGCGGATGATTTCCGATATAAAAAAGCGCAATGGTCTGTCACTCATATCCTCCTTATCAAAATAAGGCGGGGATTCGGGCAACAATTCTAATATTTTCTCAAAAACGACTTCCAAATTAAAGCCATGCAAAGCTGAAACAGGTAAAACTAAAGCGTTGGGCAATTTTTCTTTCCAATAATCGCTGCGTTCCATGACGCGTTCTTGTGTTCCTAAGTCAATTTTGTTGATGAGACACAACACGGGAACTTGCAATTTGGCGATGCGCTCGAGTGTTTCTTTGTGGTTCATCTCGTTTTCAAAGATATCCGTGATAAACAACAGAATATCAGCATCTTGTAACGATGCATCCACGTAACTCATCATGGCTTCGTGTAGCTTATAAGCAGCATTTACAACGCCAGGCGTATCTGAAAAAACAATTTGATAATCTTCGTGATTCACCAAACCATGAATGCGGTGGCGTGTGGTTTGCGCTTTGGATGTAACAATAGACAATTTTTCGCCCATCATGGCATTTACCAAAGTGGATTTCCCAACGTTGGGACTGCCTACGATATTCACGAATCCGGCTCTATGTTTTTTTGTTGTTTCCATTGCGGCTGCAAAGGTAGTTAAAAAAGTGCTTGGCTCAGGGACTTCCATTGCATTGACAAAAGGCTAAGAGAATTATTCTAAATTTGTATCAAAATAGAATTCCATGTCTGAATATTTCGAACAGGTTCAGTTTACGATATCCGTTTTGGTTGGTGCCATTTTCAGCTTGGTTGGCGTCATAACTTATAAGTTCCCGCCAAAAAAAATCAATCACCTCTACGGTTATCGAACTCCTTTGTCCATGCAATCTCAGGAGCATTGGGATTATGCACAAAAAATTTCCGCAAAAAAAATGATTCAAATAGGATTGTTTTTACTCACATTCGGGCTACTCAGTTTATTTTTCACCGTTTCCGATGTGTTTGCTCTTGCGCTACCCCTGCTTCTTATTTTCGGCACTGTAATCTATCTGTTCATCAGCGTTGAGCGTGCACTGAAAAAGAAATTCCCAAAACGCTAAACTGTTGGAATCAATCACGCTTGCGGTTGAAAAACTTGAAGATTTCCATAACCACAATCATAGGGATAGCCAAAAACAAAATTGAAAACCATTCCGACCAAGCGATTGGTTCTATTCTCAGAATGTTTTGCATGAAAGGAATATGCATACTGATAATGTGTACCCCTTGCGCTCCCAATACGGCAAANNGAACGACAATTGAACACATGGAAATTTTGCAAAAATACCATCAACACAAGAATTAGATCGCGTGCATAATATTCACTCAGTTCCGTATAATTGTTCAAGTAATACCAATAGGCAAAAACAATACCTCCCATTGTTAAAGCAGAGGCCACAATTTGTTTGATCATCAATCCATCGAAGATACTTTCGGAAGTTCTTCTTGGTGGTTGTAGCATGGTATCTGGCTCACCTGCTTCAAAAGCAAGTCCTACATGCTGAAAACCATTTGTTACCAAATTCAACCACAACAATTGGACAGCCAACAAAGGCAAGGGCAAACCCATGAAAATCGAAGCCAAAAACAAAACAATCTCACCTGCGCCTGTAGAAACAAGAAGGTATATCACTTTACGCACATTGCTGTAAGCAAAACGACCTTCTTCCACACCAGCGATGATAGAAGAGAAATTATCATCAACTACGATCATTGAACCCACTTCCTTGGCCACATCGGTACCTGAACCCATTGCCACACCAATATTTGCGCGTTTCAGTGCAGGGGCATCATTAACACCATCTCCTGTTACGGCCACAAATTCGCCAGCGCGAATTAGGACATCCACAATTTCCAATTTTTGGGTTGGCGATACGCGTGCAAAAACAGTTGTTGAGGACACCAAATCAGAAAAAGCTTTGCTATCACTTGGTCCAGCCTGGGTCAACATCGAGCCTGTTACTACCCGAGTATCTGCGTCGGCAATACCCAATTCGCGCGCAATTGTGCCTGCTGTCTCAGGATGGTCACCCGTAATCATTAAAACCTGGATTCCCGCTTTGTGGCATTGCGCAACAGAATCAACCGCTTCAGGTCTGAGTGGGTCTATAAAGCCAACCAATCCGTAAAAAACAGATTTTGGGACATCTAACAACTCATAATTTTTTTTATCGAGTGAACCAGCAAAATCGCCACGAGCAAAAGCCAGTACGCGATAACCTTTTTTCGCCAAGGCATCTGCTTCGGCTAGGATTGCGTCTTTATCTAAAGCTTTGTTCTCTCCATCTGTATGCGCGGAATCACAAAAATCTAAAATGGTTTCCACGGCTCCTTTTGTTGCCATAAAAACTTCGTTCTCTTTGCGATAAATGGCCGCTGAAAATTTGTTCTCAGACTCATAAGGAATGGCTCCCAGAAGTTCCTTATTGTCCAGTAACGTTTGTGGACTTGTACCGTACTTATAAACCATGCCCAAAAGCGCTACATCCATAGAATCTCCCATGTGCTTCCAAGTCCCATCGTCCTGCTTCATCTTTCCTTCGTTGGCTAGCGTGGCTATTTCAATAAGCATATCTAAACTCGTGTTGTCGCCATAGACTTGGGCGCTACCCCGATCGTCGTTTATGGCTCCATCACCATTGTATCCCACACCTGCAATATCATAATTTGAAGCATTGGGCAAAATGATTTTCTGCGCAGTTTGTTCGTTCACAGTGAGCGTGCCTGTTTTATCACTGGCTATTATCGTACAACTCCCCAAACTTTCGACAGAGGTCAACTTGCGTACGATAACATTCCGGCGCGCCATGCGTTTTGTGGCTATAGAAAGAGCAACCGTAAGCGCCACGGGCAATCCTTCAGGAATCGCGGAAACAGCAAGAGCTACAACAAAGAAAAATATGGCGCTGTACTCCATGCCTTGCCATCTCAGTAGCACTGCAAGTAAAACACTGAGTATAATAATTACAACGGTTATCTGCTTGATAAAACGCTCCATACGTTGCACCAATGGTGGTTTTGCAGATTCAGAATGAGAAACGTTTTTAGAAATCTTCCCAACTTGTGTATGCAGCCCTGTGCTCACAACAATCCCTTTGCCACGACCTTTCAAAACAGTACTTCCGGCAAAAGCCATATTCTTTCGTTCTGCAACAACGGCATCTAGTTCCAAAACACCCGTTTCTTTTTTCGACGCGATAGATTCACCAGTTAAAAAACTTTCGTCTATCTCTAAATTAGCATTATCTAAGAGTCGCATATCAGCAGGTACTTTTGCACCGGACTCGATATAAACCAAATCACCTGGTACAAGGAGTTCTGAAGCTAAATTTTGTTTTTTA
>DIUF01000067.1 GCA_002422285.1 Flavobacteriales bacterium UBA6165
AAAAAAAGTCGCTTGCCAAAGACAAACGACTCATTAGGATATATCATACATGAACCTCGGAGGTTCGGAAAAATCAAAAAATATTTACTTGATTTGATTCTTGTTGGTAGCTGCCTCAGCGTTGAATTTGCGCTGTTTATTCAACCAAAAGAACAATCCAAAAAAGCCCAAAACAATTACAGAATAGTTAAAAGCATTTCCAATCACTTCAAAAATTCCAAAAGTCCAGGTTAGGAAATCGCCGATTGCATGAAAAACAGTTGATGAGCTCATAGTCTAATAATTTGGTGCAAAAATAAGACTTTTTTGATTTGAGTAGTATCTTCGCGCAAATGTTTTCAATATTTCAAAATAGGCACCCTTTCACCATTACGCTCATGCTTCCCATGGCGGCTTTGCTCTGTGCTATGTTTTTTTTCTTTGATGTGCCGAATGCCGTGAAAATCTCGCTTGGTCTGTGGCGCTTGCCGATTGAATACGCAACAAAAGGACTTGATTATCAAGTGGTTTTGTCGGTTTACGGTGTCTTTATTGCGCTCAATGCCATGCTGATCAGCCGTTTGTTCAACCGCGTGAATCTGGTCGATTTCAACATTTACATTCCCGGTTTGCTGTATGGCATTTTCAGTTTTGCCTCGCTCAACCTCATCGACACTTCGTTTTTGATTGGGGATTTTTTCATCATTCTTTCCTTGTTTTTTATCACCACGATTAAAAACAACGAAGACGCGCGGGGACAAATTTTCAATGCGGCATTTTTTATTGCCATTGCAGCATCCATCAACGTCAACTACAGCTACATGTTGCTCTACCCTTTCTTGGTGCTGTTCCGAATTAGACCTTTTGTTTGGCGCGAACATGCGCTCATTCTTCTGGCCTATTTTGGGGTGTTTCTTTACTTGGCAGCCTTTTATTTTTATTACCAAATACCATTAAAATCAATCGAATTTTTCCATGTCGATTCCCTCTACCAATATGAGTCTTGGTTGGTTTTGTTGGTGATCATCGCAACGATGGGCATGGCGTTTCTATCGCGACAGCGCAACTTGGCCAACCCGGGCGTGCGCGCTGGAAAAATGATTTCGCTGTGGTTCGGCGGATTTCTATTGATGCTTTTCTCCGACCTCACTTCCTACTTTTTTGCCAATCAAATTGGTTTCCACAACGCCATCTTTCCAGCACTTTACTTGACCTATATCTACAGCCACTCCAAAACAAAATTCCTTTTCCGCTTCATGACCTACGTGGTGCTGGCCATTGGTGTTGTCCGGTTTTTTAATTTGTTTTAGCTTGAATGTTAATAAAGTATTGAGCCACCAAATAGCATTTAATTTGTACTTTTGCGCTCTCAAAAAACACAAAAAATGAAATAGCCATGCGAACAAATCGCGTAAGCACCGATGAAAATAACATGGCGATTCACTTCGTGGCTGCTAGCGCGGTCCATATGACTTATAAAAAACAACTTAGCGAAGCGCTCTCATGAGCACATTATAAAACAATTTTTAGCGAATAAATTCTTTACATATGAAATTTGGCGTTGTAACGTTCCCTGGTTCTAACTGCGACGAAGACATGATCTACGTTTTAGAAACCAAGCTTGGGCAGAAAGTAGAAAAATTGTGGCACAAGGATACCGACCTCAAAGGTGTGGATTTTGTTGTGCTTCCGGGTGGATTTAGCTACGGCGACTATTTGCGTTCGGGTGCCATTGCACAATTTTCTCCTATTATGACCGAAGTTGTGGCCTATGCCAATAAAGGCGGATATGTTTTGGGCGTATGCAACGGTTTCCAAATTTTGTGTGAATCTGGTTTGTTGGAAGGTGCTTTGTTGCACAATTTGTCGCAAACTTTTATTTGCAAAAATGTGTATATCAAGCCTACTTCGCATGGTTCGGCCATCAACAAAGGATTGGAAGACAGAGCCTACAAAATTCCGATTGCCCACGGTGAAGGTAGATTTTATGCGCCCGATGATATGATGAAATCTATCGTGGATAACGACCAAATTATCTTTCAATACTGCGACGCGGCTGGAAACACAACCGAAGAAAGCAACCCCAATGGTGCCTTGATGAATATTGCAGGCATCACCAATAAGAATAAAAATGTTTTTGGCATGATGCCACACCCTGAGCGCGCTGCCGACGGGGAATTGTCTAATACCGATGGCAAATTGCTGTTCGAATCCCTTCTAAAATTTTGTTAAACCCATCCCCTAAAATTGCTTTTTCATGAAGAAATTTGTTGATGTTTCTGAGTTGATCAAAAGCAAAAACCCAAAACTGTATAAGCGCATGCCGCGCTTCGTTATCTCTTGGCTCAAGAGAACCATCCATCAAGATGAAATCAATGATTTCATGGTCGCCAATAAAGACAAGAAAAACGCTGAGTTTTGTCAAGCTGTTATGGATTATTTCAACTGCGAAGTTGAGATTCATGGCATAGAAAACATCCCGAAAGAAGGCGGTGTTATTTTGGCTGCTAATCATCCGCTTGGTGGTTTTGATGCCATTGCGATTGTGTCGAGATTAAACGGCATCAGAAACGATATCAAGTTTATTGTCAACGACTTGCTCTTGAGCATCGAAAACATGAAAGACTTGTTTGTTGGTGTGAATAAACACGGACAATCGTCGGCACAATCCAGAGACAAGGTGAATGAACTTTTCGCTTCCGACCAAGCTGTGTTTATTTTTCCAGCTGGATTGGTTTCGCGAAATTATACCGGCGAAATTGTAGACACCGAGTGGAAAAAAACCTTTGTGATGTTGGCCAAGAAAAATGACAAACCGATTATGCCGATTTTCATTCGTGGTGGTTTGACAAACAAATTCTACCGCTTGGCACGTTGGAGAAAACGCTTGGGCATCAAGATGAATTTTGAAATGCTCTTTTTATCTGACGAGCTTTTCAAACAACGCAACAAAAAAATTGAGGTCATTTTCGGAAAGCCCATCCCTGCCTCATTCTTTACCGATGAAAAATCCGACAAAGAATGGGCCGCCTATTTGCATGAATTGGTGCACAATATGGGCAGAGAGCGTTTTGGGAAATTGAAGTAGGGTGTATCGCTGACCTCGATACAATTTTTTCACATGAATAGGAAAGTGGATTATTAATCCTCCCCCTAGCCCCCTCCAAAGGGGGAATCTTGACCCACTGAGTTATCGAGTGAAAGTGACTATTGTGGTGCTCCAATGGGGTAGTATTTACTGTGCATACAGTGGGAAAAAACGAAGTTTTTTTATTCCCCCTTTGGAGGGGGATAAAAGGGGGAGGACTTCAACAATAAATATTGCTTACTTTTACATCTCGAAAAAACGCAAACTGCATTATAAGAAACCACATGAACCCCGTCATAGCACCCATAGATAGAGACTTGTTGGAATCTGAATTGACTCCAGAATTGTTTGTCCGCCACACCAACAAAGGCAACAACGAAATATACATTCTAAGCCACCACAATGCGCCGAATGTGATGCGTGAAATTGGTCGTTTACGCGAAATTTCTTTCCGACATTCTGGAGGAGGAACAGGCGAAGAAGTTGACATTGACCACTACGACACCGATGAAATTTGCTACGAACAGCTAATTGTTTACAGCCGAGAAGACCGCGAAATCATTGGTGGTTACCGTTTTATTGAAATGAAAAACGCCATTCGCGAAGATGGTTCAATTGCGGTTTCCACTGCTGCATATTTCGATTTCTCCAAGAATTTTGTTGAAAATTACGCGCCCTACACGATTGAATTGGGTCGCTCATTTGTACAGCCGAATTTTCAACCTGCCGTGAATCCAAGAAAAGGAATTTTTGCTTTGGACAACATTTGGGATGGATTGGGCGCCATCGTGGTGCTGAGAGATGTGCGCTATTTCTTTGGAAAAGTGACCATGTACCCGAGTTTCCACAAATCGGCGCGCGACTTTTTGTTGTATTTCATGAATCATTTTTTCCCAGACCAAGAAAATTTGATGCAGCCCAAAACCGAAAAGGGTTATTTTGGACCAACAGCTGAATTTGAAAGTTTACTTCAAGGCACCGACTACAAAGAAGGCTTCAAAATCCTCAACCAATACGTGCGCAATTTGGATGAAACCATTCCGCCGCTGTTCAACATCTACATGGGACTTTCACCCACGATGAAGACCTTTGGCACGACCGACAACCACGACTTCGGTGATGTGGAGGAAACGGGGATTTTAGTCACCATTGCCGACATCCATCAAGAGAAAAAAGAACGACACGTGGAGAGTTTTAGGGGGTAAACCGTTCTAAACCTCAATTGTATTTCATTGAAAATCAAATGTTTTCCTAAAGAATTAGCAAAACTTGCAAAAATTACAAGTTTTGCTAATGCACTACAATTTGCTTGAGTGAATCAAGCTTGGCACGTCAATTGCCTTTACCACCTTATATTTGTAACCAAAACCTATTCAACTGATTATCCTTAAATATGAATCGCATCTTATTCATATCATTGTTACTCCTGATTCCCAAGCTGTTGTTTGGGCAAATTGTGGTGGACAAAACCCAGTACGACTTTGGCGATATCTATGCCCACAGCGAGCGTTTTGTTGATTTTCATTTCAAGAATACGGGTGCGGCCCGGGCCTTCATATTAAGAGTTGAAAAACAGGAAAACATTGTTTATCAATTGTCGTCATCGGCTATTGAGCCCGACCAATCTGTTGTGGTGCGCATTCAAGTTGCTCAAAAGAAAAAAGGTCCATTTACATACAAAATCCCTGTGTATTTGAGCGATAGAAACGAGCCAATAATGTTAAAAATCACGGGTAACATCAAAGAAGTGGCGCCGGACTTAAATTCATTAACCGATTGTCCGAATTTCAATCGCCGACCTTCAGATGGCAACCCGATGGACTTCTTGCTCACGGTGGTTGTTGTGGACAAAGAAACCAAACAGGTACTTGAAAAGTCGCGCGTTGAGGTTTTGCAACAAGGCTTAACAGTAGGCGATTGGAAAACAGACAAAGAGGGCAAGGTGCAGAAAAAAATTCCGCTTGGTTTTACTTATTTTTATGCCTCGCGCGATGGTTACAGACCCAATGAAATGGGCGCTTATGTGAATTTTCAACGCAATTATATTGTGATTGAATTGGAGCGCTTGCCTGCTCCCCCGCCAGTCATAGAAGACCCTGTTATTGAAATTGTGCAAACCAATCCAACAACGCAGCCAGAACCGGTGATTACGAAGCCAGAACCTGAAGAAATTGAATGGGTAATTGGTGTTGAGCCCACGAAGCCCGTAAGTCCAGCGCCACCTGCTAAGCCAACGCCAAGTCCAGAACCCCTTGTGCCACAAAACATTCCTGCCTTGAGCGACATTCCACAAGACGATTTTAGTCCTGAGTATTTTGTGCCCAATAACCTGGTTTTTGTTTTAGATGTTTCAGCTTCAATGAATCAAGCTGACCGTTTAGAATTGATGAAATTGGCGCTTATCGAATTGATGAAATATGTACGTCCACAAGACAAAATAACCGTGGTTTCTTATGGCAACAACGCACAAGTCTTGGTGCCTACAACGAGTGGCGACAAAAAAGACGAAATCATCGACAAGGT
>DIUF01000074.1 GCA_002422285.1 Flavobacteriales bacterium UBA6165
ATTGGAAAAAATCATGCTAGAGCAAGCGCAATCTGTTGACTATACATTGCTTGCTGCTGCCAAAGCGGAACGTGTTCGTATGCAAAAATTGCTCGACAACTTCTTAAAAAAACTCGAACGCAACGAAAAACGCTTGCATCAAGAAGCACTCAGCAGACTGCGTATCTTGCACGAAAAGAATTTTCCCAACGACGGATTGCAAGAGCGTCACGAAAATTTCATCACTTTTTATTTGGAAACACAAGGGCAAATTATTCCACAAATAATTGAGGACATAAACGCTTTCGAAAGTGATTTTTGGCTTAATCAAATATAAAAATAAAAAAAATCAAATCTTTGTGAAAAATAAAGTAACTTTCCGACTTTTTCAAAAATCAAGACAAAGAAATGAATTATCAAGACATTCGCTACAAGCAAGAGGACGCCAATGGATTCTTCGCCACATTAAATAAAAGAGTAAACGAACATTTTAAGGAGAGAAATCTGACTAAGAAAGCCACAACTTATGGAAAACTTAAGGCTTTCTTTTTTTTAAGCGTTTATATTGGTCTCGTTGCCGCAATATATACTGCAAACGGAAATGTTGCCACCTTATTGATTGCTTTTGCCATATTAGGTTTTTGGCAGATTTGCTGTGCGTTAATTTTAGGGCATGAGGGGGTGCATGAATCTTTTTCGAATAGCAAAAAAGTAAATCGAATCATGAGTTATGCCTTCGATTTAATTGGGAGCTCAGGCTATTTATGGGGGCTGAGACATATTCACTCGCACCACCCTTACCCAATGGTGCCTGGGCAAGACGTAGATATTCATCAGACAGGCATGTTGACATTTGTGCCAATGGAAGAACCCAAGAAAATGTTTAAATACCAACATATTTATTCTCCTTTTTTATACTTATTCTACACCGTTCAAGTTGTGCTTAGAAGAGATTTTGTTGACTTCTTTTCAAGTCAAATAGGTCATAAAATTGTGAAACACAAGCGAAGTAAATTCATCGAACTCTTTATCGCAAAAACCATATACATCACCTATGCATTGGTCTTGCCCTTGATTCTGTCGGGGGTATATTGGGGATGGGTATTACTCGGTTTTTTAATCATGCATATGATGGAAAGTATCACTGCTGCAATTGCCCTTTTTCCAGCGCATATTCATGAGCACTCGGTTTTTCCTTTGCCTGATGAAAATGGTATGATGCAAGACACATGGGCAGAACATCAACTCAGAGTAACCACTGATTTCGGGACGCGCTGGAGAATTGTTGGCTTTTTCTTTGGAGGAATAAACTATCATGCCGTGCATCATTTATTTCCTGGAGTTTGCCACGTTCACTTTAATGACATTCAAAAAATACTAATCAAAACATGTGATGAGTTTAATATTCAGCACAACGTTGAGCCTTATCTCTACAAAGCCATGATATCTCATGTTAAACTGCTTAAGAAAAATGGTTTGTCCACCAATAACATTCATCATCTTGCAGAAATTGTCTAACATTAGATTTGCTTCTTGTGGAAAATTTGTCTCTTTATGATACAAAAACCAAAACAACGAAGAATATACGCGCTTTCTTAAAAAAGACTCTATACTTTTGCGACCATGCAAATACACATCAAACGTGGTAAAGAATCGAGCATTGAGCGCGGTCACCCTTGGATTTTTTCTGGAGCCATTTTCAACATAGACGGTAATCCCAAAAACGGCGATGTTGTTGATGTTTTGGGTTACAACGGGACATTTTTAGCCCGAGGACATTACCAACAAGGAACCATCAGTGTGCGTGTGCTCACGAGAAATGAGAACGAAAACATTGATCATAATTTTTGGAACGAGCGACTACGCTTGGCAGTTGAATTGCGCAAAAAATTAGGCTTATTTCGCCCCGGCAACTCCATTTGTCGATTGGTGCATGGCGAAGGCGATTTGTTGCCCGGTCTCATCATCGATTGGTTCAATGGTGTTGCAGTGATTCAATGTCATAGCTTGGGGATGTACCATGCACTCGAAGCTATCAAAAATGCTATTCTTCACAATTTGGGTGAAAGCGTGAAAGCCATTTACCAAAAAAGTGCGGAAACCTTGGCCAACGACAGCGGTGCGAAAAACGGATACCTGTATGGCTCTTGCGAAACGCCACACATTGCCGAAGAATATGGACACCAATTTTCCATCGACTGGATCAACGGACAAAAAACCGGCTTTTTCATCGACCAACGCGAAAATAGAAGATTATTGGCTCAATATGCCGATGGCAAAACGATTCTGAACGCTTTCTGTTACTCTGGTGGATTTTCTGTAACAGCCCTGAAAGCTGGCGCTGCAAATGTCGATTCTTTGGATAGTTCGGCAAAAGCAATCGTGCTTACCGAGGAAAATATCAAGCTCAACAAACTGGAAAAAAACCACAGATCGATTACCGCCGATGCCATGCAGCATATCAAAGAATTAGACAAAAACTACGACATAATCGTGCTCGATCCTCCAGCATTCGCCAAACACCGCGATGCGCGACACAAAGCTGTTCAAGGCTACAAAAGATTGAATGCACATGCCATGAGATATATCAAACCTGGTGGGATTTTGTTTACATTTTCGTGTTCGCAGGTAGTGGATAAAGCCTTGTTCAACAACACCATTATTGCAGCGGCTATGGAGTCTGGAAGACAAGTTCGAATCTTGGAACAATTGCACCAACCAGCCGATCATCCCATCAATGCATTTCATCCAGAAGGCGAATATTTGAAGGGATTGGTATTAGAAATTCTCTAGATTATTTTTTTAGTCTTTTGTTGGTTTTATTAAAATAAAAAATATCTTGGTCCCAAATTTAAAAACTTTTATGATGAAAAAATCAATTTTTGTTTTAGCTGGTGTTGCAATGTTGGCACTTGCTTCATGTAAGAAAGAGTATACTTGTGAGTGTACAACAACTAGCGCAATTGGTACTATTTCTGCAACAACAACAATCAAAGACACTAAGAACAATGCAACTGAGGCTTGTGAGGCTGGTAGCAGTTCTACAAATGTTGGTGGTATGCAAACTACTGTTACGTGCAAAATTAAATAATTTAGCACTAGCCTTTTAATTTTTAGTCTTTTGGAGTCTGAAATTTTCAGACTCCTTTTTTTTTACTTATCTTAGTCCATAATTTTTTAAAACAAAACTTATGAAAAAAATTTACCTTATTTTGTTATCTAGTCTCAGCAGTTTTTTACAGGCTCAAACAATACTTGGTACTGATATAAACCCAGTTGCTGGAGATAATTTTTCGATAACCACTTCTGCATGGATAAATCCTGGTGGAAGTGGCGCGAATCAAACTTGGAATTTGAGCACGATGACTAATACTGGACAACAAACTGTTTCAAATTCATCAAGCACAATTCCTGGCGCAAATATTCAACAAGTGTGGAGCACTGGAGTTACAATGCATTTGAACTTAAATTCTACTCAACACGATGTTGTTAGACAAATTGCACAAGGTGTAACTATTTCGTTTTCCAACCCTTGGACGATGTACGGTTTTCCTTTATCATTGAATGCCTCTGGTACTGATAACTATAGTGCCTCCTTCACTTCACAAGGAACAACATTCCAGAGAAATGGAACAACAACTTGGACTGTAGATGGTTCTGGTACCTTAACAACTCCCTCGGGAACATTCAACAATGTACTCAGAATCAAAATTGAAAATCAATTTACCGATGCTACCTCTGGTTTTGAAATTGAATATTCTCAAGAAATTTATGTTTGGGTAAAGGCCGGATATAGACATTGGCTTGCTCAGGTTGAAGACACTCAGTCTGACTTTGGAGGCGGGTCTGCAGGTTCATACTTAAATACTTTAGGATTATCTGTACCTGAAAGCTTGATTGCTTTCAATATTTTCCCGAATCCTAGTTCAGACTACATAAGCATTCAGAGTCAAAATATAGATTTAGTTCAAACCTCACAAATTTTTGATATGTCTGGTAAACTTTTGTTTGAAGCAATAACATCTCAAATTGATATCAGCGAACTTGCTGAGGGTGTTTATATGCTTGTTTTACTTGATGCTCAGAAAGCCATTCTAACTAGACAAAAATTCGTAAAGAAATAGTTCTTGTAGATTCATCTCTTATCAATATCACTTTTTCCGAGGCTGTCAAATTAAGACAGCCTCTTTTTTATCACAAAAGAAACCTGAATCGATCTTTACAAATACTTTTGTACATCAACTCCAGCAATTATGTCAGATGTTTTAAATACGAGCTACAGACAAATACTCATTGTGGCTTTACCATTGATTATTGGGAATTTCATTCAATCCTTGGTGCTCATTACAGACATGGCGTTCCTGTCTCATTTGGGCGAATTGGAATATGATGCCGTTGGAAACGCGGGACTCATCTACATTACATTCTTCATGATTGCCTTGGGTTTTGGTGATGCCATGCAAATAGTAATGGCGAGATTTATAGGTAACTCTCAAATAAAAGCTGTTTCCCAGACCTTTCAAAGTGGCATTTTGAGCATGATGGCATTGGCTACTCTATTTTTTCTAATACTGCAATTTGTGATTCCCAATTGGCTAGAAAATTATGCCCACAACCCGGAAATTGGGCGCCTGCAAAATGAATTCCTCAATGTTCGCAGTTACTCTATTTTCATCAGTTTGGTAGCCTATGCACTCATGGCCTTTTTGCTCGCCGTAGGTAAGACCAAAATTGTTTTCATTACCTCTATTGTGATGAGCCTTGTCAATATTTTAGGTGATTATGCACTCATTTTTGGCGAATGGGGTTTTCCTGCTTTGGGTGTAGAAGGTGCTGCATTGGCTTCTATGTTGGCTGATATATCCACAGTTCTTATATTGGCCATTTACTTTGCAAAAAGCACATGGATCAAAGATTATCAGCTCTTCCGAAAACTTCATTGGGAATTCAAATCTGCAAAACAACTGTTCAAGGTGGCTTGGCCCTTGATGTTGCAAGGCTTTATAGCATTGGGTACTTGGACCTTTTTCTTCATGTGGATTGAACAAAAAGGCAGCCGCGATTTAGAAATAAGCCAAAACATTCGTGTGATGTATTTCTTGGCGTTCATTCCCATCTTTGGATTCGCCGCTACCACAAAAACGTATATCAGTCAGCTGCTTGGTGCCAAAAACCACACGGCAATTCCCATTGTTCAACGACGTATTCTATTATTGGTCATAGCAACTTTGCTGCTATTTTTCCATGGCGGATTACTCTATCCAGAGACGTTATTGTCGGTTGTAAATCCGCGCACTGATGTGAATGCAGAAAGCGCTAGAATATTACAACAAGTCTTTCCTGCAATTCTGATTTTTGCTTTCACATCCGTCTTTTTCAATACCATCAGCGGCTCAGGAAACACCAAAGTCACTTTACTTATCGAAACAATTTGTGTGGCGCTTTACCTCAGTAGCGCTTATGTCTTTATCTTTGTTTTCGAATGGAGTATAGATAAAGTATGGTACGTTGAATACATCTATTTCTCTTCGTTGGCCTTAGGTTCACTGATTTATTTGAAATTTTTTGATTGGAAAAAAACTGCAAACGTAATATGACCAACAAACGCATCGTATTTATGGGCACACCAGAATTTGCCGCCCACTGTTTATCCACTTTGATTGAACAGCATTTCAATGTAGTCGGTGTGGTAACGGTGGCTGACAAACCTGCGGGTCGTGGACAGCAAATCCAAGAATCGGCGGTGAAAAAAGTCGCTTTGGCTAATGATCTGCCTGTTTTACAGCCTATAAAATTGAAAGATGAAGACTTTTTAGCCGACTTGCGTGCTTTTGAAGCTGATTTATTTGTGGTCATTGCTTTTCGCATGTTGCCAGAAGTGGTTTGGAACATGCCACCCATGGGAAGCATCAATTTACATGGGTCTCTTTTGCCTCAATTCAGAGGTGCAGCGCCTATCAACCATGCGATTATTTCAGGTGAAAAAGAAAGTGGAGTAACTACGTTTTTCATAGAGCAAGAAATTGACATGGGCAACATCCTGTTACAAGAACGAACACCCATTGGCGAAAATGAAACGGCTGGCGAATTGCACGACCGTTTAATGCACATTGGTGCAAATTTGGTCTGTACAACATTGAAAGGCGTTTTTGATGGCACATTAAAATCAAAACCGCAAGCTGAATTTGATAGCAACAACTTGAAACACGCACCAAAAATTTTCAAAGCCGATTGCGAAATCAATTGGAATAAATCTGCAAAAGAAGTTCATGATTTTGTGCGTGGATTGTCACCTTATCCTGCTGCTTGGACAACTTTTTCAATGCCTGAACCCAAAACAGCAAAGATTTTCAAATCCCAAAAAACCGGGCGTAAAAATTCAGCGAAAATGGGCGAAGTTGTTATTGAAAAAAGCCAATTGTTTATCTCCTGTACAGATGCAGATTTGGAAATCTTAGAACTTCAACTCGAAGGTAAAAAAAGAGTTTCGGCTGAAGAATTTCTTCGTGGGCTAAGAGGCAATTTTAACTTGGCGTAGGTTGGATTTAACAAAGTAAACAGCCACTATTCGTATTTCAAATCAAAGCTGCCTTCCGAAATATTCCATACAGTTTCAGCATTGATTGAAGGTTTGGTAACAAAGCTAAATGTGCCCCGAATACGTTTGGTTGTACTGTTGTTTTCTAGAATCGTCAAGGATCCGGTTTGTGCAAAACCGTCATCAGTTGCATCTTCTGAAAATGGCGGGGAATAAAACATCCAAACAAATGCCTCTGCGCCAATGTTGTTTAAATCCGTGTATGTACCTGGAGCAATTTTATGACTGACTTGAATTTGCACTTGTTCGTTAGTTGAGCCAACGGCCCCAGTTATCAAAATCACATTCGACAATGATTCATGAATGCCACTGACAAATTTAGGTTGATAGCTCACCCCATCAACTTTACAAAAAAAAGTATTTTGACTGTGTTGAACCCTTGAATCAAGAATAGAATCAGCTTTCATACTGGAAAAAGAAACAACAGCTATGATTATTAATGCAGCGCGTGTTATTAAATTAATTGGAATCATCTTTTCTAAATTATTAGGGTAAACCTAAACATATTCAACATCATATATCAAACAAATTCAACAAATTTTGGGGTTATTCACTCTTCTTCCAACACTGCATTTTGTGGTGGAACTGGAGTACACGGAGGCGCTGGTTGTTCACTATTAGGGCTCGATTCAACCTCAGGTTCTGGTTCACTAGTTTTTGTGGTATCAGCAGGTTCAGGTATGGGAGTAGAATCAGCAGGATTAAGAGGGGGAAGCGGCATTAATCTTGAATCAAGTCCAATATATCTTCGTTGGTTATATGGCCTAAATAAATCCAATGTATATTGCGCCATTTGAAAATCCTGCCAACTTGAAAAAGACTCTTGATAATAAATACCGAATCCTTGTGTAAATGGTCCTAGATTATGTTGCTGAATAACCGTAAACTGATTGGAACGGTTAAAAGCATTAACCCTAAAAGTACCTGAGCGATTCAGTTTATATTCAATATTAATGTCTCCAATCAGCGGATTTGCATTTGACATACCAGGATTAGCACCAGATCGCATTTGGCTTACGCCGAAACTTCCCGAAACCAATAGTCGGTCATCAAGAAAAGTAGTTGAAAAGCCCAATTCATAAGTGGATTGATTTGCAGTTTCGTCGTCATTCAATTTAACACGCAAATCATAATTACCAGATACCTGATTCAAAACGGCATTGATTTGATTGGCCACCAATTCATTAAGTGCATTTGACCCCCGATTCGATGCATTGTTCTGAGTTCCTCTTAAGGGTTGAAATTGTCGAAACAGCAAAAGCGAGAAAAACTGCTTGGTCAATTCGTCGTAATCCGATCGAACCCGATTAATGGCTACCCGACCTGCATCAGTAGCTTTTGGAGCTTCAATATCGAATTCCATGGCAGGTTGAGAAAGGCGCTCTTTCAACGATAAATAACAGTAGATTTGATCACGCGGATTGGTTCTTAAATCAGACTCCTTATCCACAAGCGTCGTAATATCCCCAATATTGGCCTCTACCAAATAATATGTTCTTACGTCCAAAATAGCTTCATAAGGGTCCCCCATCCATTTAACTGTACTTCCTGGCTCAATTATAAAATCCTTTTTCACAATACCGAGTGCAAAATTGTACTTACCCTCAGTAACGGTGTAAGTGCCAGACATGGATACATCATTCAATTCATTCAATCCTATTTGAAAACGACCCCTACCCGTTGCTGCTATTTCATCACCTGTTCTGTCATCGAAAATGATTCTCAATTGCGCATCCTCATTCACATTAATATTTAGGTTTAATCGCACACCTGTAAAATCCAATTTCTTGTCGATTACGATATTAGAAGAATCCAAATTGTTAATGAAAACTAAAAAATCATCCTCACCAATCTCTCCCCTTCCAAACATGGGGAAATTTATTTGGGTTCCTCGAGCGCTTCGCACATTCGCCGTAATATCAACCAACTCGTCTGTACCATAAATATTTACGTTACCTGTTACGTAACCCCTGCCATAAAAAACCTCACCCTCTTCATATTCTGTGTTGAGCGCCATAAAACGTTCTAAACGAGCAGGAATTCTATTGTTATTGGGATCACGCTTAATGCCATCTCGGTCTAAATCTAAAAAGACATTGTATTCCCATTTTTTGAAGTTATCATGGAAAATTGAAGCAGACAAAATAGCTGCATTATTCTCTTGGTCGATTAATGGAACACCTGTAATGCTGAAGCCATAATTGGTAATATTAATAGGCCCTTGAACACGATACTTTGTTCCCAAAAGCCCTATTTTAGCTCCGCCGTTGTTTAACTCTAATTGCCCTGAAATAAGCGGATTTGATGAACTACCCTTTACAAATAATTTACCCTCTATCACGCCTTGTATATCAGACGCCAAATTCTCATCAACAAATGCCTCTGTAAATGAAATATCCATTGTTGCAAAATCAAATTCAAAGTCCAAACGATCCGCAATTTCCTGCCCATTAATGGTTTGTGAAAAATAGTAATCCCCTGTAAACAAATTGGTCTTGGTGCGGCTTATGTTTCGATTGAATAATCCACCAGAAATAGACAACTTATTATCAGCATCGTTGTAAGCAGATTCAAAATCTAAAATACCGAGATAATTCTCATTCAAATAAAGGTCTTCAACCCCAATTGAACCCTCAAATATCACATTACTTAGTACACTATGCAATCTGAAAAAACCACTTGCATAACCATCAATTCGAATATCGTTTAGATAAAGTGAATTGATAATGTCCAAATCAAAATCAGAAATAAAAATATCCAAAGCGTCCTCAAAATGCTCAGAAACAAATCCACTTACGGAAACATACTGCAATCCACTGGCAAACATAATATCTTGCATTTCAAATTTGGCATCTCGAAAATAAATTCTCGGTGTTAATCCAAGTGGTTCAGAATTGCCAAGTACCCATTCTTGTTCTTCAAAATAAAAACGCCCGGCATCGATTGAAAAATGAACTTCCTTTTTGGAAATTATCTCTGTTTTCCAGCCAAGTTTTCCTCCACTTTTTTCGCGATCATCCCAACTCAAGGTACTCAAAAATTCTGCATTTGTTCCTGAAGCCGAAAAAAGTACATCATCAAAAAACAAACTATCGTTAAAATTAAATCTAGAAAGTGAATAGCTCGCATTCACAGCAGACTTCTCGATTCTATTTTCAAGTTTCACATCCGTGAAAATCATTTTTTGATGTCTTATTTGAGGCGAAACCAGATTGAAAGAAAACTGATCAATACCACCATTTAAAACGCCTGAAAAACGCGTTCCACGTTCAACCCGAAGGTCTGGATAAATAACATCTAAAAACGAATTGGCGTCTTTGACAGCAAAGTCAAATTTGGCAAAATCCTTATAATCGTAGCCATTTTCATCAACATCTTTGATTAATATTGGTAGAATTTGCGCGAACTCATGTTGCACTGCATGAATAATATCATTGAACTCCAAAACGCCTTCAATTTGCCCGACCAAAACGTCAGAATCAATGCGCATTTCGTCAAAAGGTCCTGTTCTATCAATTTCAATATTCAATTTTTCAAAGGTGTAGGATGCGCTATCCCGAGACACTGTAAAATCATTTGCATGTGCAAATCCGTGAATTTTATCCAACGAAAAACTAAACAAATCCACTTCAATTTCACCTGAAGCATAAATGCCTGCGAAATCTTTCAAACCAATTTTTTCAAAATCAATAAAGTCTATTTGCACAAGTCCTTTAACCTCCTCTCGTTGGTCATATCGAACTAAACCCTCGAAGTCCAATTTGGCATTGGGATCTTTGACATTAACATGACCTGTAAATTGAGCCATATCGGCCTTTCCATTGTTGACATATAAATTGTTGTATCGGTATCCATTCAAATCCAAAAATGCCAAATGCGCCTCAATCTCGGAAAAATTGATCTTCTCAGATTCTAAAGAATTGCCTTTGAAAAACACATTTCCTGAGGTTAATCCCAAATTGGATACACCAGCAATTTTCCCTAAGTCAATATTCGACAATTGAATTCCATCGGCAATCGGCACACAGCTCAAACCCGTGCTTCCTTGATTCATAAATCTCATACCAGAAGTCAGAAAAACTGTTCCTATTCCACTAGAAATTTGATCCGCATAGAGGTTAAAGTCGTCGGGGTTCCCATAAAGCTTCAATTGACTAATTTGAACCAATTCGGCCATATTCAATATGCGCTGGGTATGCACATCTTTAGGAAAATTAATGTACTGCGCTATACCCTCTTTGTTATTGGGCAACCTGAAATCTTTCAAATCACGATAACTGGATTGCGCAAAGACAATTTGTTGTTGTGGGATGGAATAAGTTTCTTTGCGGAAATCAGGTAGTTCAAAATTGCCTCGCAGAATTGTCTCGCGACCCGTTTCCAAATACAAATCTTTTATTTTCAGATTGTACACATAATCTGTTGCCCTACCCGACAAAAAAACATCTTGGTTCATGCCCCAAAGGTCGGGTGCGAAATAGGCAATATCTTCAATAGACGCTATTGTATTCGCCAATCGAATATCCATAAAAACACTATCCTCAAAGTAATTGTAATTATCGTAGGTTTTGGTAAAAAATGATAATTCCGGCACTTCAATTCGCGATTTTTCGGTTTCAATTACACCTTGCTTTACCCATAGTCGGGCTGCGTCCAAGTCAAAATGTGCTGAGAATTTATCCAAGATGAAACCCGATTTTTCTGAGGCACTCAAATGCACAATGTCGCCCGCCAAGTGCTCATCAATTATGCTCAAATTCTCAACAAATAGGTTGATTTTGCGCAAATCCAATTTATTGAAGTTTATGCCATATTCATAATCACGTCGATATTCCAATATGTATTTGAAGTCAATATCATTCAACATCAAGTTGGATAGAAATATCTTCGGTGCGGGTTTGTCACTCGGCTTTGGCGGTTCATCCGAGGCGAAATAATCTTCGATAAATCGATAATTGAACTCATCTTGACCTAGCTTTTTAATCAAATAAATACGCCCGTTGGACAAGGCGACTTTATCCAATTCAATTTTGGAAAAGCCCCAATCAAAACCAGAAATATTGACCTCAACCTGCTCCAAATAAGCCAACGTGTCACCATCCTGATCTTCAACGTAAATACCATCGAGGTAAACATGGTCAAAAAATGCTATGTCAACGCGTTCAATGAGAACAACGGTCTCCAGCTCTTCTGAGAGCCAAGCAGAGGCTTTCTGTGCTAAAAAAGTTTGAAACGCAGGAAGACGAATGGCAAAACTCAAAACAATAAAAGTCAAGAGTAACAATTCCAGAGAAATTGAAACACCTTTGAAGCCTATTTTGAGTAGTTTTGTCATATAAAATCAAAAGTACAAATTTAGTTGAAACCAAACGACACCTATATTCTTGCTATCGAATCCTCTTGCGATGACACCTCTGCTGCTGTGCTCAAAAACGATACCGTTTTGTCTAATGTTGTGGCGTCCCAAAAAATTCATGAAGAATTTGGTGGCGTAGTACCTGAATTGGCTTCAAGAGCTCATCAACAGCACATAGTTGTTGTTGTCGATAAAGCCTTAAAAGAAGCTGGTATTCAACAATGTGATTTGTCCGCCATAGCCTTCACTCAAGGACCTGGTTTGGTAGGCAGCTTGATTGTTGGAACCTCGTTTGCAAAGGCAATGGCGATGGCACTCAACATTCCTCTAATTGCCGTAAATCACATGGAAGGACATGTATTGGCTCACTTAATCAACGATGGTTCACCCACCCCAAGTTTTCCGTTTCTTTGTTTAACAATTTCTGGCGGTCACACTCAAATCGTCCATGTGGAAAGTCCAAGAAACATGAAAATTATTGGCACAACAATAGACGATGCTGCTGGCGAGGCCTTTGATAAAACAGCAAAAATTCTGGGACTACCTTATCCCGGCGGACCACTGATAGATAAACATGCCAAATCTGGAAATGGAACAGCATTTCAGTTTTCTAAACCGAAAATAGCCAATTTAGACTTTAGCTTTAGCGGATTGAAAACCAGTATATTATACACATTACAAAAGGCAGAAAAACAGGATTCCAAGTTCATCGAAAAGAACTTGAACGATATATGCGCCTCGGTTCAGAGCACAATTTCCGAAATACTTTTTGAAAAACTCATCCGAGCGGCTCGAGAAATGAACATACAAGAAGTGTCTATTGCAGGAGGCGTTTCTGCCAATTCGTTTATCCGAAGTGAATTGGAAAGAATTGGACAACTCGAAGGATGGAACACTTATATTCCTCAATTTCAATACTGTACAGATAACGCAGCTATGATAGGGATTGCCGGATATTTCCAGTTTTTGAATAAAGAATTTGCGGAACAAAGTGTGAGCCCAAAAGCTCGAATGCCAATTGGTTCGACACAATCCTGATTATATGAGCATCCAAAAAAGCAACTTTAAAACCCAACTTTATATTTTGTCGATAGGCTTAATCCTATTCGTGATAAAAGTTGCTGCTTGGTACATGACAAAATCTGTTGCCATTTTATCAGACGCACTGGAGGGAATTATCAATATCGTTACAGGTGCATTCGGTCTGTATGCCTTGTATTTGGCCACCATTCCAAAGGATTCCAACCACCCTTATGGACATGGAAAAGCCGAATTCGTAACCGCTGGTATTGAAGGATTGCTCATTGCATTAGCTGGTTTAGGTATTGTCTACAAAGGCGTACTTAGTTTTATTCATCCAGAACCTCTTCAAAATTTGGATTGGGGGATTTTATTGGTAAGTTTGGCTGGGGTTGCCAATTTTGCAATGGGTTGGTTCAGTGCTAAGAAGGGGGAAAAAAATCGTTCTTTGGCTCTAGAATCTACAGGAAAACATTTGATTTCTGATGCTTATACGACACTTGGAATTTCAATTGCTTTAAGTATTGTTTTTTACACGAATGCATATTGGATTGACGGCGTGATTTCAATAATTTTGGCCATAATTCTTGCTTACATGGGCTACAAAATAATTCGTAAAGCTTTGAGTGGTGTTATGGACGAAGCTGATGAAAATCTGATTCAAGAAATCATTCAAGTTTTAGAAGAAAAGCGCCAAGCCTCCTGGAAAAGATTCAAGGGAATTCGCGTAATCCGAAGTGGGAGCAATATTCACATTGACGGAATTGTCTATTTACCTGCGGAAATGTCCGTGAAAGAAGCCGAAATATGCTTGGTTAACATCCATGAAATACTTGTAGACAAATACGGTGAATTTACGGAAACTGCTTTTATTGTAAGAGCTGAGAAGTGATGTATTGAAGATTCGAAATTTGAAATTCGAGATTCGGAAATTATTCCATTTCAAATCTCGAATTTCGAATCAAAAATCCTTAATAAACGACACCGTTTTTCTCCATCAATTTTCTAATATTCATTATAGCATAACGCATTCTTCCCAAGGCAGTATTAATCGAAATGTCTTTCAATTCAGCGATTTCCTTGAATGACATATCTTGATAAATGCGCATCAACAGAATCTCTTTTTGATTTTCAGGTAAGTAGTCTATGAAATTCGCCACTTGAGCCTCCAATTCACCTTTTGAAATTTGCTGCTCTACGTTCAACCCTTCATCTCGGATTACCGAAAAAATATTGTATTCTTCAGACGTGGAGGACGATTCGCTCACAAAACGAACTTTACTTTCTCTTCGAAAATGATCAATAACCAAGTTATGAGCGATACGCATCACCCAAGGCAAAAACTTGCCTTCTTCGTTGTAGTTACCTGATTTCAAGGTTCGAATAACCTTAATAAAAGTATCTTGAAAAATGTCGTTGGACAAATCCCTGTTTTTAATTTTGGACAAGATATAATGAAAAATCTGGGATTGATGTTTTTCTAAAAGAAGCTGCAAAGCTGTTTCGTTGCCACCCACATAAGACTTTACCAAATCTTGGTCATTCCATTCAATTCTACACATAACTAACTCGTTATTAACTGGTTTTAAAAATAAACTAGAGTGTAGAATTTGTCTATAGGCTTCTGTTTTTTAGAATTACAATGTGCTAAAGTAAAATATTTAGTTTAATGAACAAACAATTCTTGAAAAAAAAATTGTAACCAATGTTCATTTCTGGCATTATGACGGTTTCATTTTGCAAAAAGTTACAGTTCTTTTATCCCACCATTTTTTTCTTAATCACCTGATACACTTCTTTGGTTTGAGCATCAGAAATGAAAATCAAGAAATGGATGTTCTCTGGTTCAATTCCTGCGGGTTTTCCGAAAGAATAATCCATGCGAACCTTATTGCTTTCCGAAAAATTCAAACGTTGACCCCAAACCAAGTTGTCGATGTTACCCAAATGCTTTTTCTTGTGCAAATAATCTGGGTTATCCACTCCAGCAGGCTCCTTTTGCCAATCGCGCAATGAATCTTGAATCACATAAACAATAATATCTACATCAGGATTCTCATTTAGCAATTTATCGACCTCAACATGCAAATAACCACCCTGTGTTTGTGGGAAGTAATTAAAAACCGCTTGAATGTTATACTTCAAAGCATTATCCGAAAGAATTGTATTTACACGATTGTTCAATTCAGTCTCATTATTGCCAATCATCATGCTGCTTTGCGCACCTCCAAATGCCGACTTATTTACGAAAATGGATGGATTGCCTGTAAAACCATAACCATTTTGAAAAAACACACCATACGCCAAGGCGATAGGATTTGTATGGTCTGTGTAAAAGTAAGAAGCTTGAGGATTGAAATCCTGAAAACCAGTCATTCCTCCTGGTCCCGCATGAATCGACGCATAGTAAATTCGACTAGGATTCGACTCATGTATATTATTTACGGTTGTTGCTGCAAAGGTACAAGGCACACATTTGTGACCTGTATATTTTTCAATCAGCACATTGCGTTGCGTATTCGTGTTTTGCTCAAATTCTGGCCACTGATTCAATAAATAATCAGCCCACAAACCAGGATAAAATGTGCTATCCAATTCAGGAATGTCTTTGTAAGCAATTTCAATTCTATCGCAGCTCGTATTTAAGCTGAAAAACAGAACACTTGCAATAACTCCAAAAAACAACTTCTTCATGACTCTAAAATTTTAAAAACTATGAGAGAATACCACTGTTAATCCACTTGATGCTGGCACCGGGCGACAAACCCCGCCTACGCAAAACATCCCAGCATTCACACGACCAAATCTAGCTTCGAGACGCGTAGCCCCCCAAATTTTACCAGCTGCTATCAATGGATACAAATTTCGTCTATTTTCTTGAGGATTCCCATAATTGTGCTGAAAAACTGCTGTAAAGTACCAATCAGGTGAAATGGTGTATTCTACCAAAGCTGTGTACCAATGACCTCTATCGCGTCTATCTTCTGTCCACAAACCTTGAAACTCAGCACGAATAGAATGGTTGTCATTGATTTTATACAACAACTCAACAACACCTATATGCGCTTTGATAATTCCTGGAGCGTCGGCAACTTTAATAATGTCATTGTTCAACACCAAATTGAAATAGGAGGCAATCAAAGACCATTTGTTGTTCAATTTTCTTTTCACCTCGAGATTGATGTCTCTCCAATACAAATTGCCATCGGTACTGAACAAATCTGTGCGATACGTTACACGGGATAATGGGTTGGCATTTGTAGCAAACTGACCTGAGCCAAAAGCCGTTGAAAAATTAGCCGAAACCGTTGTGCCATATTTACCGCCAAGTTTCGTACCCTTTTTTATGTTGTACATTACATCGGCCTGGTAAGCAACTTCTCCAAGAGGCTGAGAAACATAGGGGTACAATTGAGCGACCAAATTATAGGTATGTGTTTTGGTTAAAGGCGGAATGAAATTTATCATCCCGTCATTGAGCACCATTTCTCTATCCGAGCGATAACTCATTTGGTCGATGTGCTTGGCAGAAAGCAAAACACCAAAACCTTTTTTCGAATAACCCGCATTGATGAGAATACCTTTACCCCAATTGAAAATATATTCGTTGTCCAAAGAAGGATCAGATTCCTTGATAATGTATTCTGCGTTGATGTAGAACTTTTTATATGTCACGTCAATACGTCCACCGTATGAGCCAACATTTTGCGGTAAAACATACTCTGGATGATTGGCGGCTTGAAATTTACTGACCATAGAAAATCCCGCACGAATTGAAAGTTCCTTCTCATCTAATTTAGGAAACCATTCATTAAAGCCCAAATCAACATCAAATCCTCTAACAATTCCAGCAGCATTGATGACCCGACCCCCTTCAAATGAAAATCGCTGTTTTCCATAAACGGCCTTAATTCCAATTCCTTTGAAAGGGCGTATGCGCAGACTTAATCCGTCCATAGCGTTGTCTAAACCTAGATTTCTGTCTTCGTATGCGCGAAAAATTAAACCTGTACCGAATTGCTCATAAAAATTTCCAACAGTTACACTCAAAATATCGTTTTCGTAACCAACGTATCGGTAACCAATACCTGCCCCGTCAAAACGATCGGGATACCCTAAAATCCGAGGAGCATACAACTCCAAGCGAGTTCCAGCCTTAAAACCACTGTTGGTATAATTGATAAAAGCATACGTGTTAATCAAAGACTTCTCTTGAGGCTGAACAGCAGAAATCGCGGTGTCACTTAGCAAATACTGATATTGTGACTCGATATTGCCTGAAACGCTGCCGCCATTTTGTGCGCCCCCATTAAACGCATAAAGGGCACTAATGCCCAGTATGCAGTATCGTAAACGTGTATGCTTCATAAAAAAACTACTTCTTCAATTTCAAGATTTCCTTGTAAAGTTTGTGCTCATCACCAGGAGCATAATTGTTATGAGAATATACTATTTTGCCGTCACCATCAATTAAGAAAGTATGAGGCACATTATTTACACCCATGGCTCTTTTAAAATCATGATTGGTATCCATCCAAATATCGAAATCCCAACCCGAAGAATTTATGTAAGGTTTAACCCTGCTTTTAGTACGCTCATCATCAATAGAAACCGCAATCAGTTTCACACCTGTCTCCTCCTGCCACTCGTCATAAAGTTCATGTATGGCATTCAGTTCACGCTTACAAGGTGAACACCATGTTGCCCAAAAGCTAATCACAACCGGCTTCCCATCATTACCCAATTCAGAAGTATTGATTGGTTTGTTGTTCATGTCTGTAATCTTTACAGATGGAACAGTTTTGCCTCTTTGGTCATCATCACTTGGTATAAAAACAAAGGCGCTCGTGAAAACAAAGGCTGCTAATAAAAACAATACATTTTTCATTTTTTTGATCTTTAAGTTATTTGAAATTCTAAAATTCAAAAACTTTGCCAAAGCTAAGATAATAAAGCTAAAGTTAAAAAGAAATTGACCAGATTATTCTTGAATTCCTATAAAAAAAAAGCTCCCTCATCAGACGACAAGGGAGCTATAAAAATTTTACTAGAATTATTTAACTACCGACAAACGTGTTGAAGAAACAACACCTTCTGCAGTTTTAACATTGATCATGTAAAGACCATTTGTTAAGTTTTCAGTTGGGATGCTGTACATAACGTCTCCGTTTACAGCACCTGCATTGAAAGTATAAACAACTTGACCTAAAGCGTTCACTACTTCAATTGTTGCATTTGCTGTCTCGGCGCTAAACATGATGTTCGCATCACTAGAAGTTGGATTAGGGAAAACCAACAAGTTCAAAGGAACCATTGTGATTTCGTCCACACCAACATTTCCAGTAAACGCTGCATGATTTGCTTGATAAACTTCACGAGTTGAAGTGTTCTGAATAAATGCTACAACAGAAATATTTGTAATATTTCCGGCTAATAAATTCGTAATAGTATGGTTGAAAGTAAATTGCTGAGATTGACCAGCAGTCATGTTTGGCATATTTGTACCATTTGCGTTTGGCATCATTTTGCGAACAACATACTTGAAGTTTTGCTGACTGGTTGAAGCAGTTGAGAAAGATGCTCTTGGCACGTTGTTTTCGAAAACCACAACATGAAGAACGTTTCCAGCGCCAGTGAAATCAACCAAAGAGGTAACGTCTACAGTAACAGACAATGCGTTACCTTGGAAAGTACCAGTTGGGACAATAGTAAACACAGCAGGACGAGCATATTCAGCATCAATCATTGCTTGAGTGATATTCAATGGGTGACCTGCATAAGCATTACCTCCCAAACGAGCAGCTGGAGCACTATTCACACCATAGAACTGTTGACGCGCTTGAGTTTCAGCTGTTGTACCAGAACAATTTGATGGAATATTGACATGGTATTTAGCAGCAACCATTTTACCATTGGCAGTATTAACACCATTGGAGTTCAAATAACCTTCAATTGTTGGATCAGCAGAAGCACATGGACCACAAGTCGAGCTTGTAAACTGCTCAAATAACACTTTTCTCTGAGTCAAAGTAGAAGCAGCATAGGTAGTTCGCACAATTGTATCGTTCGCGTTGTTTTGGTCGTTGTTGCCATTGATTTGATCCACCCAAAACTTAATTGTATAGTTACCTACGGCTGTTGGAGTCCATGAAGTTCCGTGTGTAAAGTTGTAATTGTTCGTTAAATTGATATCCAATCCATTCACAACTTGACTCACTGGAGCACCATTGTTAATTGAATAATTCAAACGCATTGAAGTTACATTTGCTGAACCCAAGCTTTGAACAACACCTTGAAAAGAAATTGGCGTATTAGTCAAAACATATTCGGCAACAGGCATCGAAATACCAGCCATGTCGTACATGTTAGGTTCGTAAACCTGTACGTTGTCCATTGCAGCACCGAACAACCATCCACTGCCGTCATCATAACGGAAACCAAGGTGAATAGTTTGACCAGCATAAGAACTCAAATCAATTAATTTGTTTGTCCATGCACCAACACCAGCAATAGTTTCTATTAAAGTGAAAGTTGTACCACCATCGGTAGAAACGCGAACTGAAAAATTTTCAGTATTACCCTCATAGGTACCATTGTTGTAAAAATAATCGAATTTCAATAGGGCAGCAGAAACACCATTTAGATTAATTGCTGGAGTGATTAAAAATTCATTGGCTTTGTTACAATTACATGCATCATCATTTGTTGCAATCATGTTACCTTGAAACGCTGGAATTGGCCAAAATTGACTTTGAAGCTGGGTATTTGAACCAACTTTCCAACCACCATCTGTGGCGGCCGTTTGCTGTGTCCAACCTGCTGGCACACCTGCGGCATTGAAATTCTCGTTGATGAAGAAGGTCTGAGCCTTAACCACACCAAACGACATAAATGCCATACCTAATAAAGAGAGAATAGATTTTTTCATAGTTCGATATTTTAATATTTAAGGATACAAACTTAATAAAAATTTAACGCATAATGAGAATTCATACTGAGACTGCATAGAAATTCCAAACAAATCTTGCATTCCTAAATTTCAACTATGCCTAAAGCAAAATAATTTACAAAAAAAAAGAATAACATGCCCATATGTTGTAATTGCATATAGAACGGTGTAAAAATCGAATTTGCACTGTGTGTTTACGTCTGAATTTAACGAACCCAATACCAAACACTTGCATGTTTGGATTGAAATTCTATTCAAACACATCATGGAATTGTAACTAAATATTTTGCAAAAGGCATCACATTTTTATATATTTGCACAATGTTTGCAATGAAACAACCATTACAACAAACAAATATTGTTATGAAAAAAATATACTCTACAATTTCCACAGCACTCTTAGTACTATCCACAATAGTAGCTTTTGCACAAACTTCCGGAGTGCGATTTGAAATGGCAAATGAGCCTGGTGTTGCCAAAAATGGTGAAACGATAACTCTTTCTGGTACTTCAGAGGGCGTGGAGCTTTACATGAATCTTGTAAATATTTCTGGTGCTGCTTTAGATTTGAAGTGGGAACGAGTTAGGATATCCTTGTCCAACACTTCAATCACAGATCAATTGTGTGATAATTGGCAATGCTATGACCCTTCTTTTGCAGGTGATTTTTGGATACTTGAAAACCCAGTTACAATTGCCGCTAATGGTCAAACAGTTTTCCAACCGAAAATGATTACACCAAATGGGACAGGTGGAAATGCAACTTTCATGTATTATGTTAGAAATGCGCAAAACGAAAGAATAGACTCGATTACAGTTGTTTTCACTTCAACCGCATCAATTAAAAATGAAATTGGGGTGAGCAATTCTAAAGTGTATCCTAACCCTTCTAATGGACAAATCACCGTGAAAGATGCGCCTGCGGGTTCAGAAATCGAAGTGACTGACATGGTGGGGAAAGTAGTTTTCAAAGCAAAATTGAATGGTGCTACGCAAAGTTTCGACTTATCGAAAAATCCTGATGGCGTGTATTTTTACACCATTCGTTCAGCCGATGGACAAAGCACTGTCACCAAACGACTGGTCATCCGAAAATAATATACAAATCTTATATCAAAAGCCACAAATCATCGACTTGTGGCTTTTTTGTTTGTGGTAGATTATGATTAGTTTAATTCCGTAATTTTGCCACATGATGACCGTAGAAGAAATAAAAGCACCAATTGCTCAAGAATTAGAGGAATTCGAAGCATTTTTTTTAGAATCCATGCGGTCAAACGTTCCCCTACTCGACAAAGTAATTCACTACATCGCCAAACGAAAAGGCAAACAGATACGTCCTATGTTTGTGTTTTTGGTTGCCCGAATGCTCGGAGGTCAAGGTGAAAATAGAACGTATAGTGCTGCAGCTTTAGTAGAATTGTTGCACACGGCTACATTGGTTCACGATGATGTGGTTGATGATGCCAACGAACGACGTGGTTTTTTTAGTGTAAATGCCCTTTGGAAAAACAAGATTGCCGTTTTGGTTGGCGATTATTTATTGTCGCGAAGTCTATTAACAAGCATCGACAATAAAGATTTTGCATCGCTTGAAGTTATTGCTCGCGCCGTAAAAGCTATGTCGGAAGGAGAATTGTTACAACTTGAAAAATCGCGCACTTTAGATATCACCGAAGAGGTTTATATGGAAGTAATTCGTCAAAAAACAGGCTCTTTGATTGCTGCATGTTGTGAAGCGGCGGCAATTTCCGTTGGTCGACAAGATTTAGCCGAGCAAATGCGAAAGTTTGGAGAAACCGTAGGCTTGGCCTTCCAAATCAAAGATGATATTTTTGATTATGGTACAGATGAACAAATTGGCAAACCCACAGGAAACGATATTCGTGAACGCAAAGTAACTATGCCATTGATTTATGCTTTGAACAACAGCAATAAAGAAGCCAAAAAAGAGCTTTTAACCATTCTCAAAAAGCACAATGAGAATAAGAAAAAAGTGAAACGTGCAATAGAATTAGTTGTGGCGGCTGGCGGAGTTGCATATGCTCACAAAAAAATGATGAAGCTCAAAGATGAAGCACTGGCCTTGATTCAAGACGTGCCTGAATCGCCAGCCAAAAACGCGTTAATTGGATTAGTGGAATATACGACCTTGAGATTAAAATAATGAATATGAAGAATACACTTTTATTGTTGGGATTTGTGAACATATTTTTTAGTGCTTGTTCAGACGAAACAGAAGAAAACACCAAGACAACAACTGAAATCACCGTGTTGGACGATGAAGATTTAATTGAACGAATGCCCAACTATTATCGCGAATATTTTCCTGGAAAAAAACAACTAAAACTGGGTGGACCTACTGATAACGATGGAAGACGTCACGGCGTATGGGAATCTTATTTTGAGCATGGGCAAATGAATAGCACGACCTATTTTATACACGGTGTAAAAGAGGGACATTCAGTGGTCTATTATCCGAATGGCTCAATACACTATATTGGAGAATATAAAAACGATCAAAAAGTGGGTCTTTGGAAAACGTATAATGAGCAAGGTGAATTAATCTCCGAAGACGAATTTTAATGAGTAGAATCCCCGAATATATCGTTGATGAAATATTGCAAGCCACTAGAATTGAAGAGGTTATTGGGGATTTTGTGCAATTAAAACGTGCTGGCTCGAATTTAAAAGGATTAAGCCCATTCACTGAAGAACGCACGCCGTCTTTTATGGTGTCGCCAGCCAAACAGATTTTCAAATGTTTCTCCACAGGCAAAGGTGGAAATGCCGCTTCATTTCTCATGGAAGTGGAACATTTTACCTACCCTGAAGCCTTGCGCTGGTTGGCGAATAAATATGGTATCGAGGTGCCGGAAGACAAACCACCTACGCCAGAAGAATTGGCTCAAACCAATGAGCGCGATGCCTTATTTATTGTGAATGAATTTGCACAAAAGCACTTCAGCGATACATTACACAACCATGAAATGGGGCAAGCCATCGGTTTATCGTATTTTATTGAACGCGGTTTTAGAGAAGAAACCATTCGCAAATTTCAATTGGGTTATTGTTTGGAAACAGGCAAAGACTTAACTGATGCCGCTCTCAAAGCTGGTTATAATTTGGATTATCTCGAAAAATCTGGTCTTACCAAAACAAACGAACGCGGTTCATTCGATTTTTTTAGAGGCCGTGTGATGTTTCCCATTCACAGTATTTCGGGAAGGGTGCTGGGCTTTGGTGGAAGAACGCTCAAGGCAGACAAAAATATCGCGAAATATTTCAACTCGCCTGAAAGCATTATATACAACAAAAGTCAGATTTTATATGGTATTCACTTCGCCAAAAATGCCATAGTTAAATACGACAACTGCTTTTTGGTTGAAGGATATACGGATGTCATTTCTTTGCATCAAACAGGCATTGAAAATGTGGTGGCATCCTCAGGAACGTCGCTCACGCAGGACCAAATTCGACTGATTAAAAGATACACCAACAACATTACTATCTTATATGATGGTGATGCGGCTGGAATTAAGGCTTCTTTCCGAGGAATTGACCTGATTTTGACTGAAGGCTTGAATGTGAAAGTTGTACTCTTTCCAGATGGCGACGACCCAGATTCATACGCAAAGAAGGTGAGCACACAGGAGTTAACGGACTATATTACCAACAACTCCAAAGACTTCATCAGTTTCAAATCGAATGTGTTGCTTTCTGAAAGTGGAAATGACCCTATCAAAAAAGCAGATCTCATCAAAGGGATATTGCAATCCATCGCCGTAATTCCAGATGCCATTTCGCGAACACTTTTCTTGAAAGAATGTGCACTTCTATTCGATATGGAAGAGCATATTTTGACAGGCGAATTGAATAAATTTCGAATTGAAAAGCTTCGCGGTGACCAAGGCGCGCCAATAACCCTTGAGCGCGACAAAAAAATTGAGCATCAATCCCTTGAAACAGAGCGTCACGAGCAGAAAAGAGATTTACTTAACGATGCAGAAAAAGAAGTGATGCGCATCATGGTAAAATATGGTCGACATATAATCGAAACACAACAAATCAATGATAAAAATGAAACTGAAGCCATAGAAACAACTGTTGCTGAACTGATTATTCATGAATTGGAAAAAGACGATATAGAACTTCAAAGTCCTGTGCTTCAAAAGATTTTTAACAAGTTCAAAAGTGGTATTAAACAAAGTAAATTATATGGCCCAAAATCCTTCTTAAATGATGAGGACCAGCGCGTTGTAGCGTTTATAGCGGATGTGGAATCGGTTGAATACACCATAAGCAACAATTGGTTCAATCGCTACAAAATTGAAGTGAAATCTGAAGAACAGAAATTGCAAAAGGCAGTTTTATACGCCATTTACGAGTTGAAACGCATGTTCATTGAGCGCGAAATTGACCGCCTGGACAGTCGAATACAAATGCCCCAATCAGAAAATGCCGAAGAACTAACTGATATGCTTTTGAGTGAAAAAATAAATTTCCTTAAAGTTAGAAAAGCTATCGATAGCGTTCTCGGCAGAATATAAATTTGATAAAATGAACACATCAGAAATACTTTTAGCACAAGCAAATACGTTGGAAAATACAGGTAGCACAGCTGTCGAATCTGCTGAAAATAACGGAATCTTGTTTACCAAGCTTTTCAGTTTACTCAATGTGGAGTTCGCAATTATCAATTTTTTGCTTGTAGGGGTTATTCTATTATTGGGTTTTGTAGCTCGAAAACTGATTACCAAAAACTTCAATTCGGCCTTGAGAAAAGCTAAAATTGATGTAAAAGGAAAACGGCTATCTGGACATGTCTTGGTGAAGCAAATCATAAATTTTATCACCTTTATTTTGGTAATTGTTTCTTTTGGAGTTAACAACGATTTATCTTTTCGAGAGTTTTTACAAACACCATTGTTTACAATTGATGGCATATCTATTCAGCCCAAAGTGACGCATATATTCATTTTGGCCGTGCTTTTCTTTATGTCAAAAATTGCCATCAATTTGGTATCTGTGTACCTTGACAGATTGGCCAGCAGGAAAACAGAACTCGATGAGGGGTCGAAATATATCTATATTCAGCTAGCAAGATACTTCATCTACATCATCGCTATTTTCATCTTCTTGAAAAGCTTAGAAGTAGAACTTACCGCTTTAATCACTGCTTTTGCGGGTTTATTTATTGCTTTTGCTTTTGGTTTACAAGATTTATTTAAAGATTTAGTATCGGGATTTGTACTGCTCTTTGAAGGCGCTATTCGTGTGGGCGATATTATTGAAATCAAAGAAGGCTCAGGGGCAGAGCCACTCGTAGCCAAAGTGTTGCGCATCAACCTAAGAACAACCAAAATTGAAACACGCGACTCCAACATTTACATCATTCCCAATTCGCGACTAACACAAGAATACGTAGAAAATTGGAACTTTGGGAGCACACTTACACGTTTTAAAATTCCAATTAGAATAGCCTTTGGCTCCGACACAGAATTGGCCAAAAAACTCTTGATTCAAGCAGCACTTTCACATCCAAAAGTAAAAAAGAACAAAGATATTTTTGTGCGTTTGCTCAACTTCGGCGAAAACGGATTGGAAATGGACTTGGTTTTCTACGCAGACCAAAGTTGGCGTATCGAAATCGTGAAATCCGAAATTCGCTTCGAAATTGACCGACTTTTCCGGGAGTATGGTGTTATAATTCCTTATCCTCAAAGGGTTTTGCATCAAGGCGCGCCGAAAAATTCTGGTGAATGAAAGTTTGGGTATGCGTGTTCATTTCACTAATTGTGCTCATTTTCTCGTGTGAGCAAAAACATAAACGATTAACCATTGGCATTCAGCCGCTTGGAACAACCGACACGGCAGAATTGACCCAAGTAACAACATCAATTCAAGCAATATTCGATGCGGAGGTGTATATCCTTGAAACAGTAGAATTACCACAATCGGCATTTGTAAACATAAAGTCGCACAGGTATCGCGGAGATAGTTTACTGCTTTTTGTGATGCGCAACAAACCCGATTCAATTGACTTTATTATTGGTTATACCTCTCAAGATATTTCAGTTACCAAACGGAATATCGACGGTTCAATCAAAGTTCCCGAGAGCAAATATTCGGATTGGGGTGTTTTCGGATTGGCCAATTTGAGTGGCACCACAAGCATCGTATCATCTTTTCGTTTAAAGGGAAATAAAGCGCTGTTTTTGGAACGATTATCAAAAATCAGCATCCATGAACTCGGACATAGCTTCGGACTACCGCACTGCATCAACGATTCTTGTATTATGCAGGATGCAGCAGAATCCATACACACCATCGACCGAGTAGAATTGTATTTTTGCTCGAAGTGCCATCAAAGAATTTTCGGAAAGATTGGCTCAGATTTCTCTTCAAATAAATGAATATCTTGAGAGCAACTCTTGACAGAAAAAGAAGCGATATTCCTCTCAATCATTTTTTGAGCGCAAAGAATTGCTACATTTCGGAATTAAAATCATGTATTATGCAAAAGAACGTAGGAAAAACCGACAAAATTGTGCGCTTGGTTGTTGCGCTAATTATATCTATAGCCATTTATTTTGAACTCTTTCCTCAGCCCTGGAATTGGGTGGCACTAGGTGTATCAGCAATTTTGTTGCTAACATCGGCTTTCAATTTTTGTCCGATGTATAAATTGCTGGGTAAAAATACTTGCGAAGTTTGATGATGCATGCTTGGAGACTTCTGGCACTTGGTCTCCAGAAATTTGAGAGAAGAAGACTTCTTGCTGCTCTGAAAGCATCTTTGACAAATCCTGAAAATCGGAAAAACAGCGGGAGCATCTAGTAGCCAGTCCCCAATAGCTAGAGGCCTCTCAGCTCCAAGGCTGCAAATCGTTTTCATACAATCTCGGTGGATTGATGTCCATTTCTAGGAATTGAATGCCAAAAGATTCCAATTCATGCAACACGGGATTGTATATTTCTGGTGATAACGGAAGAATAACACCTCTTTCGGAGATTTTATCGGTGAGCATCAATTTGGCGCAAATGGCTACCGGTAAACCCACTGTGTTTGACATGGCGGTGTAGGTTCTGTCTTCGCCGATGCAATACATTTGAGAAACGATTTCGTGAAATTCGCCGTCTTTGATGTAAACAAACTTGTGGTACATCACGATCATGTCTTTGTCGTTTTCACCAAGCGACCATTTATCTTCCAGAATCTTCTGTAAACATTGTGCTGGCGTAGCGTCTTTAATTCCGATTTTTTTGTCTTTTGAAAAAATATCCAACCAAACCAATTTGTCCCAAAGCAAATCGTCTAGGTCAATTTTAAGATAATGACGCAATTTCAATTCTACCGAGTCATTGACATTATAAGGCAAAAAGGAATTGATGTAATCGCGATAGCTCATCTCTTCGGAATTTTCTAAAACATAGGTATCATCTGTAGCACCCAATTGTACAAAACAATCCCAAGCTCTGCAAAAACCTTTCTTTCTGAGCGTTCCACGATAAATAGTTGGAATTTTGTCCAAGCCGTAAATACTTCGATAACGCAATGAATCACGGTTGGCGTAGCCTTCAAAACGCCCAAGTCCATCGATATGAATAATTTCGGTTCGTCTGAATAAACGGTTGTATGGAATGTATTTGTATTTGCCTTCTTGGATGAATTTAGCAGCACCACCCTGCCCCGCAATAACTACATTTCTTGGGTTCCATGTAAATTTGTAATTCCAAGGATTATCATCAGATTCGGGAGCAATTAATCCGCCCGTGAAAGACTCAAAAATATGTGGTGTACCGCCCTCTTTTTCTATGAAATCCAGTACTCGTTTGGCGCTCATATGATCAATTCCTGGGTCAACACCAACCTCATTCAGAAAAATCAAACCTCGTTTTTTGGCTTCTTCGCCCAAAGCCTCCATTTCTGGACTCACATAAGAAGGTGTAATCAAATGGGAATTGTGGTTCAAACAATCTTCGGCAATCTCAACATGATAACGGGCAGGCAACATGCTGATAACCAAGTCAGCAGCAATAATTTCATCTTCGCGCTCAGCCGGATTCAGTGCATTGAAAGCCAAAGCAACACCTCTAGGATGCCCATTGATTTTGCGCTGAACCAATTTCAAATCTTGGTCAACAACACGAACCTGCCAATCAAATTCATCTGACTTTTCAAGTAAATATCGAATTAAAGATGAACTTGATAACCCCGCCCCCAAGATAAGTATGCGCTTCATTGTGCTTTGTTTTG
>DIUF01000021.1 GCA_002422285.1 Flavobacteriales bacterium UBA6165
ATGATTTTGTTCCCACCAAGCCAAGATTTCGTCGGCAGTTTGGGGTAGATTGAGTCCTTTGTATTCCTTGTATGTTGCGCTCATATTGCTTTGAAAAAGTCGAAATAAATGAAGGCGCGAAGATAGTAAAATGTTGTGGATTAGTGATGGAGCGTTGTGGGATATAAGATTGTGTGTGAGTAGGGGTCTTAAGCAAACAAATGCTCCACATCTTTTAAGGCACTATTTAGAAATCGAACAAACATCCAAATTCAAAAACTCAAGCCTCTGCCTCAAGAGCGTTTAGATAATTTCTTTTCGGACATTTCGCATGGAAAAAAGTCAGTCAAATATATTTATTCTTGTTTTTCAGCCATTGTTGAACCTCCTTGCTAAACTCATCATAGGAACGTATTTCACCACGCTTGATATCTTCTTCTGATGCTTCGGCGCGCGCGTTAAGCTCAATCTCAGTCATAACAGCTTCCAATTTCAATATTGAACGCTATTGTTTGAGTTTCATAAAACGCTCAATAAGACTCAATTTTTTTGCTTCTAAACTCATTTCTTTATCTTCAGATTCTCAAAGGTAGAACTTTGTTTTGAATATTAGAAAAACATCAACGAAGATTTTAAAATCCACTTAAGCAAACAAATGCTCCACATCTTTCAAGTTGAATTTCTTTTTGTCGTTGTCGATTTGGATGACATCTGCGGCCACGGTGCGTTTGCGGTCTTGTAGTTTCACAATTTTTTCTTCGATGGTTTCTTTGCAAATCATGCGGTAGGCCATTACGCTTTTGTTCTGACCAATTCTATAACAGCGGTCGATGGCTTGATTTTCAACGGCTGGATTCCACCAGGGGTCGATGAGGTAAACATAGTCTGCCTCGGTGAGGTTGAGTCCAGTTCCACCAGCTTTTAAACTGATGAGAAAAACGCGTATGTCTGAGTTGTTCTGGAAATTCTCCACCTTTTCTTGTCGGTTGCGGGTTTGTCCGTCGAGGTATTCGTAAACGATTTTTTCTTCATCCAAACGCTTTTTCACGATTTCTAACATGCCCACAAATTGAGAAAACACCAATACTTTATGGTTGCCCACTTTTTCTTTGAGGTGACGCACCAACTCGTCAAGTTTTGTGGAATAACTGCCAAAATCACGCTCTTTATCGGCCAATTCGGTGGAGTTGCAAATCTGTCGGAGTTTGGTTAATCCTTGTAGAATATAAACCTGTGAATTGTTAACACCTTCTTTTTCAATCTGTTCACGCAATTTTTCTCTGAAATGTTCTTTGAAATAATCATACACTTTTCTTTGCTCAACTCCCATTTCGCAGTAGATGACAGCTTCCGTTTTAGGAGGCAGATCTGTGGCAACCTGGGCTTTCGTTCGACGCAAAAGAAATGGCGCAATCATTTTAGCCAAAAGCTGCGAAGTTTCAGCGTCTTGTTCCTTGTCGATGGCATCAGAAAAAGTGGCTTTGAAATGTTTCACGCTGCCAAAAAATCCGGGATTCAGAAAATTGAATTGGCTGTATAAATCGAAGGTATTGTTTTCAATGGGTGTTCCGGTGAGCACCAGTCTGTTCCAACTTTTCAGCAAACGAACGGCTTTAAAGCGCTGAGAATCTGCATTTTTAATCGCTTGACTTTCATCCAAAATCACATAATGGTACATATGTTTTTGGTGTTCGCGGATGTCGTTGATGACGGAGCCATAAGTGGTGAGCACAATGTCGTGTTTGTCAATTTCGCTTTTCAATTCGCCTCGATTGGCTCCAGTGTAGGTTAAAACGGACAATTTGGGTGCGAATTTTTCCAATTCGGCTTTCCAATTGAACATCAGTGAAGTTGGCGCTACAATGAGACTCGTTTTGTGCTCGGAATCCGGATATTGGTTCTTCAAATATTGCAGGAAAGTGATGGTTTGAAGTGTTTTACCCAATCCCATATCGTCGGCCAAACAGCCGCCAAGTTGATTGTCATGTAAAAAGACAAGCCAGTTCAAACCATCGTTTTGATAGGGACGCAGCGTGGCTTTAATTCCCTTGGGCAGCGGAATGGGTTTGGATTCTCTGAGATTGGCCAAGCGTTTTTTCTTTTCGTAAAGTTCTCGAAGAAAAGTCGGCGCATTGGTCATATCTTCATACAATTCGTCAATCAAACTGAACTGATAATTGGAAATCTCAATGTTGTGTTTTTTCACCTGCCCCATTTGGAAATATTTCCTGTATTTCTCAATCCATTCTTTGGGCAGAATTCCAATGGTGCCATCGCCGAGTTCCACAAAATTGGTGCGCTTCACAATAGCTTTTTGTATTTCGAGCAGACTCACTTTTTGGTCGCCAAAAGACACATCAATTTCCATGTCGAACCAATCCGTTTTGGAACTTACCGTGATGTTGAAAGTTGGTTTATGTAAATTGTAGTGTAAGTTTTTCAGCTTATTCATGCCAAAAACCTTCACGCCATGTTGTTCCATTTTATCAATGAATTCCATCAACCAAAAATTGTAGATGGCTTCGTGAGCGCTCAAATAAAAATAGCTGGTTTTGTCTGAAAATGAAGGGTGAGAATCGCGCAGCAAATCAACAAATTCTTGTTCCGTTTCCACATCGCGCTGACCATGAGAGAAATCGTTTTCGTTGACCCAAACTTTCTCTTCCGACAGCGGTGTGAGGAGTTGGTCGCCATAGGAAACAGCGGCTTGCAGCACAATGTAATCATTTTCTGCATCCGACAAAAACACTTGCTTTTCAACACCAATGGATGCTTTTTCTTTGATGGTTTTGGTTTTCTTGCTCGCTGAATTCACCTGAATCTGAGAAAAATCTACTTCCACCAATTTCGAGAGAGGGTCGATCACATTGCGTCGAAGTTTATCCAAGCCTTCTTTGATGATATGCAAATCGCCGTGTTTTCTGATTTTCTCAACAACGTGAAACAGCTCCAAACTATCGAAAGGTATCAACTTATTGTCTAAAATAAGTCCGATGGGTGTCCACTGAATTTTAGCTGAACTCATGCCCAACAAGCTGCCATCTACACGGATTTTAAACTCAACATCATAGAATTTTTCAGACTCCGTAATTTTTGCCACTGGTTTGATTTTACCTTCGGCATATTGCAAGGGCGACATGTACTTTTTGGTCATTGAATTCCATTTGTTGTTCAAAAACAAGGGGAATTTTTGTATCGAATCCAGATTTTCTCTAAAAATTTTGAAGGCTTCGATGGACTTATCGGCATGGCGTTCGTTTCTGGCAGCATCGGCAAAAAGCGAACAAATTTTGGCTGCTTTCATCAGGAAAATCATTTCCTCCGAGGAGAAATCCGACTTCTCAATATAGCTGCCCATGTCATAATAGCGAAGCTCATTGAAATTAGACGACAATTCGCCCGACTTCGGATTTCGTTTTGCGGAAACCAGCTTCAATACCCAATTTTTATCATTGGTTTTGGAGATACACAAAGCATTTCCGCGGATAGTTTCGTGCTCGGCGCTGGTTTTAAAAAGCACTTCAGATTTTTCAAAGAAAGCAATTGGATTTTCAGAACTTAGGATATTTTGAACCTTTTGGTTGTAGCTGACCCCTTTTTGGGTAATGTTCAATTCAAAAACCTCATCGAAATTAATTTTGCCCAGCAGATTGTGTTGTTTCAAAATCTCATTCTGCTTGATCTCTAAAAAATCTGGTCGGAAATAGCCTGTACCAAAAATTTTAACAATGTATTCCAACGTTTTGTATTTATGGAAACATGGTTTTTGGGACTTACAAGTGCAATCTGCTGTCAGTTCGTCCGATTTTTCGTCATAGAGATAAGTCACTCGGGCAGCATAATGATATTCGCCATAAGAAATCACCAATTTGTTTGGCTCAAAAGAAACCAAGTTCAGAGGCATGTAGTAGTATGGTGAATTGCTAAAAGTGCGTGGATCAATTTCACTAAATAGAATTTCACCTCCTTTTGTGGGGATGAGGTTTTCCTTGGGTTGCATTTTCACGATGTTCAGCAACTCTTTGGTATCCGAAAACAGATTTGGGTCGTCGTTGTTCTCGAGAAAACCTATGAGTTCATTTAAGGCCGCGATGCTGTGTTTACATATTCCGAAACCCTCATATTTACAGGTGCATTTCACGGATTTCAAATTTTCCTTCTGAAAAATCGCAGAAATAAAATACATCTCAGAACCATTGGATGATGGGCATTGGAAAATGACAAAATTTGTTTCGAGAGATGTCATTTTCGGTTTAAGCTCTTTAGACCGAGAAAGCGACAGTGGATTTGATTTTTTTTCGAGAAAATTGGTAATAGATTGGATATCCATGAAATAGTTCAACTTTATAGGGGCTCAAAAATAGTGTTTATGATTGACCAATTCGCAACAAGACTATTCACAACCGTTCGTCAAATAAGCATCTTCATAGAAGGAAGCCTAAATCTCGAAGAAGTCAAAGCACACAAAATCCAATAAAACAGTACCCACTTCCGTTGTTTTGTTTAAAATACCTATTTTCGCACGTCTTAAACGTTTTAGCACACATATGAACTACACAAAAATCAACAATGTCGGAGGGTGGACAACCTTCATTATAGCCACTTTAGTTTACTATTTCACCATCGAAGAAACGATGAGTTTGTGGGATTGTAGCGAATATATCCTGTCTGCATACAAATTGGAAGTAGGTCACCCACCTGGTGCGCCTTTGTTCATGATGCTCGGACGTTTGTTCTCCTTTTTTGTGAGCACAGACCAAGTGGCTTTCATGGTGAATATGATGTCGGCGCTGTCTAGTTCATTCACGATTTTGTTCATGTATTGGACCATTTCATTGTTGGCTAAGAAAATGGCTTTTTCTGGCGAGCGTCTATTGAGTCAAGGACAAATCATTGCCATTCAATCGAGTGCGTTTATTGGGTCGATGGCTTACACTTTCTCTGAGACATTTTGGTTTTCAGCGGTTGAAGGTGAGGTTTATGCGATGGCATCTTTATTTACCGCGATTATTTTCTGGGCCATCTTGAAGTGGGATGAAGAAACGGCTGCCATTAAACATGGTGAATTGCTGCCTTCTGCATCTCCCACGCGCTGGTTGATTTTGATTTTCTTTTTGTTGGGACTAGCCATCGGGGTTCACCTTTTGGGCATTCTTGCTTTGCCTGCTTTGGCTTATGTTATCTACTTCAACAAATGGGACAACACAGAATGGAAAGGCTTCCTGATAGCAGGTATTGTGGGTGTAGTAACTCTAGGATTTGTTCAAGAGGGTGTGATTCCAGGAATTGTTTCCTTGGCCTCGAAAACAGAAGTTTTCTTTAGAAATAGTTTAGGCTTGCCGTTCAACGCAGGTGTTATTTTCTTTATAGCGCTTGTTGCCGTTGGGTTGGTTGGTGGAATTATGTACACGCACAAAAAAGGGAAATCTATTCTGAATACGGTTTTGGTAAGCACCACTGTTTTACTCATCGGATATGGCGCTTTCGCCATGATTGTTATCCGCGCCAATGCAGATACCCCAATGAATCAGAACTCACCAAAAGACTTAGTAAACTTGCACAGTTATTTGAAACGTGAGCAATATGGCTCTGCACCTATATTGAGCGGGCCTTATTGGAATTCAAGTATCGTTGATGCCACCGATGGCTCTCAGAAATTGAAGCGTAAATTCTCAATTATCAAAAACGATGACCAAGTTGCAAGTTTCTTTTTAGAATCAACTGCGAAGGAATATGTACAAAAATATGGTGGAGAAATCAAAGAGCAATATGCGGTAATTTTTGACGGTGTGGGTATCAATCCAGTATATGCACAGGGTCATACCACATTCCTTCCACGCATGTTTGAATCTCGTGAGCCAAGTAAAATAGACGGCTATAAGCGCTGGTCTGGATACAATGCCAATGGACCAAGTCACTCAGAAAAACCAAGTATCAAAACAACAGATGGTCAGCGTTTGCCAACATTTGGTGAAAACATGACCTATTTCTTCAATTACCAAATCGACTGGATGTATTTCCGTTATTTCATGTGGAATTTTGCAGGGCGCCAAAATGACATTCAAGGTCACGGCGATATTATGCAAGGCAACTGGAAATCTGGAATTGGTTTTATTGACAGCCAACGTTTGGGAGACCAATCAATCGCACCTGCGTTTACCACAAACAATCCAAGCAACAATTCTTTCTTCTTCTTACCGCTGATTTTGGGGCTACTCGGTTTGTTCTTCCACATCTATAAAGCGCCAAAAGACGCATTTGTGGTTTTCTTACTTTTCTTAATGACCGGTCTTGCCATTGTGATGTATTTGAACCAAAAACCATTAGAGCCACGTGAGCGCGATTATGCCTATGCTGCTTCATTCTACACCTTCGCAATATGGATAGGTTTGGGCGTTTATGCCTTGTTTGAGGCATACAAATCATTGTCTAAAGACATGCTCTTACGCGGTTTGATGATTGCTGGATCAGTAACAGCGGTGTTCCTCGTGCGCGATCTTGTTATTGGAGAATATTCGGCTTCACTAAGCATGATGTTTATCACCGTAGTTGGAGGTGGAGCGATGTATCTCATGTTTATGTTGCGCAATGTCTTGAAACAAGAAACGCATGCCAGCTATTTATCTCTGGCCCTCGCGTTATTTGTACCTATTGTTTTAGGTGTTGAAGGCTGGGACGACCACGACCGCGGCGATAGAACAATTGGTTTAGATATGGCTAAAAACTACATGAACTCCTGCGCCGACAACAGTATTCTCTTCACGCATGGTGACAACGATACTTTCCCATTGTGGTACCTACAAGAAGTGGAAGGCATCAAAACTAGCGTTCGAGTTTACAACTTGTCTTTGGGTCAAACGGATTGGTACACAGAGCAAATGACGATGAAAGTGTATGACTCTGAACCTTTACCAATCAAGTTTACGAAAGATCAATATGCTATGTATACTGGGAGTATGGATAATGTCTATTTCTTGGGTAGCTATTTAGACTTCAAACAAACACCTGAAATTAAAGAAGATAAAATCCGAGAGTTGATTACCCTAAAAATTGATAGCAATCGCGAAGTGTTCGAGAAAAATTTAAGAAATGCTTCATTCCAATTGGCATCCATCATGAATTCGTCTGAAAAATTGGCGAATAACAACCGTGTAATGATTGACAAATTACTGTCTCAAAGTGAAAATCCTGGATATGATGAGTTTAAGTTTTTCATGGAGTTGACGATAGCTGTTTTACAAAGTGGTACGGGCTCAGGATTATCTGAACAAACTTTAGAAGCAGCACAAAACAACGCAGTTAATTTTGAAGAATCATTTGATTATTTGCCTATTCAATATGCTGTAGATTTTGTTAGAAACGACGATAATATTATAGCCAAACCAACGCGTGGTGGAAATACCATTAACTTGCGTTTCTTCCCTTCAAGTGGTTTCATTATTCCTGTAGATAATGTTGACAACATGTTGAAGCACGGCATCATCACAAAAGAAGAGGCCAAAGATCTAGAGCCCATCCGATTCAGAATGAAAGAAGGAGCCATCAGCCGCGAACAAGTAATGATTTTGGATATCCTTGCAAACTTTGAATGGGATAGACCAATCTATTTCTCCAATCCTTATCCAAGTGACGTGGGCAAAGCGCTTTACACACAAGGTTATGTGGCCATGGAGGGCATGGTGTTCCAACTTACTCCAGTTAAAGGCAAGAATATAGATACAGACAAGATGTATAACAACCTCACTAAGAATTATTTGTGGGGCAACATGTATAAGCCCGGCGTTTTGTTGGATTACTACACCCGTCGCACTGCTTTACAGCCTTACAAAAACTCTATGCGAATTTTGGCCGACGACTTATACCGCAAATATGAGGCTGAAAAGAGGGGCAACATCCAAAGCGTAATGAACGACTCTGTTCCTGAAACAAAATCAGCCAAGAAAGCCGAAGAGTATAAGAAAAAAGGTGTAGAAATTTGTTTATTGGCTTTCAAACTTATGCCTGTAAATCACTCTATAGACTACGGGGAGCCAAACTCAAGCAAGCAAGAGGCTCCTCAAGGCAGTAAACTAAATTTCATTTATTCCTACAGCCATGGCAATATGCATTCTTTTGTGCGTATTCTCTATGCTTTTGATGCCAAGGAGGAAGCAGATAAATACGGTTTGATGGTAGCGAATGAATTGGAATCAATCATGGAGTTTACACTCAAATCTAAACCAGCTATAGCCTCTCAAACTGCAGAATATTTCTTCTCTGCTTTAGACGCCTACATGGAAATGTACAATTTCGCCGAGCCTGGACCATTCTTGGATCGTGCAGAAAAATACATCATGGGACTCGACGGGCGCTTCCGTTCTATGGTGAATGCCATGCGTCAAGCTGATGCTGGCAAAGACCGCGAAAACAGAAGATATGATGGTGCTATTCGCGACTTTGAAACGCGTTGGCAGGCTTTATTCGACATGTTCAATTAAGCGAATAATATGCGCTTTATAGGTGTGCCAAAAATGGTGAGAAGGATGCTTCCTTCCGCGGTTTGGCGCATACCAAACGATGACAAAGTGCTGCACTTGACTTTTGATGATGGACCAAGTCCTCGAACACATGAAATACTCAGTGTTTTGGAGGATTATAATGCGAAAGCTACATTTTTTTGCGTAGGTCAAAATGCAGAAAAACATCCTGAGCTTGTTGATCTTATTAGACAATCCGGGCACAGCATTGGTAACCATTCCTATTCGCATTTAAAAGGCTTGAAAACACGAACCAAGGACTATCTCGAGGACGTTGAAAAAGCCAACGCGCTTCTAAAAACAACGCTATTTAGGCCGCCATACGGCAAAATGACTTGGAAGCAATACCGCGCACTTAAACAAGATTATCGCATAATCATGTGGACGCACTTAAGCTACGATTTCGATGCCGCAATGACCGAAGAAATATTTTATCAACGACTATTTTCGAAATTTCAATCAGGTGATATCCTTGTGCTTCACGACAACCTCAAGTATTTTGATAAATCCCTAAAAATGCTCAAAGAGATTTTAGAATGGACGAAAAAGGAAGGGGTGGAGTGTTTGGCGGTAAGCGGTTGGCTATTGGCCAAATCGAAGGGAACTAAAAGCTAATTAAAAACTATTTAATCAACCCAATCTCTCTCAATCTTTCTTTCAGATAATCATCAGAGGTGATGTCCTCGTATTGCTTTGGATTTTCCGCGGTGATACAGCTTTCCAAACAATCCAGACGCATTTCTGGTCGTGGGTGCAAGAAGAACGGAATTGAATAGCGACTAGTGCCTTGCTTTTCAACTGGTGGATTGATCACGCGGTGTGTGGTTGAACGCAATCTGTTGTTGGTCAAACGTTGTAACATATCACCCACGTTTACTACGATATGATTTTCGATATTGGTAACATCCACCCACTCGTTTTCGCGATTCAAAACCTGCAATCCATCAGCAGAAGCGCCAACCAACAAGGTGATTAGGTTGATGTCCTCGTGTTCTCCCGCCCTAACAGCATCGGGCTCAGGATTGGTGATTGGAGGGTAATGAATGGGGCGTAAAACGCTATTTCCATTGTGAATATGTGGGTTGAAGAAATTTTCGTCCAAACCTAAATATTGCGCCAAAGCCGATAGAATCACACCGCCTTGACGCTCAAAAGTTTGATAAGCCTCACGACCAACTTTCATAAATTCAGGAAGCTCAGAAACTTCTACATTGGCAGGATATTCATCTTTCAAGGGGTCGTTGTCATCCACAAATTGACCAAAGTGCCAAAATTCTTTCAAATCGCCCGTATTTCTGTGCTTGGCATGTTCTTTTCCAAAAGACGTGTAACCACGTTGACCGCCAATTCCTTCAATTTCATATTTCATTTTCACATCCTCTGGCAAAGCAAAAAAGGTCTTTACTTGTTTGTAAAAATTAGCAATCAATTCATCATCAATACCGTGATTTCTGATAGCAACAAAGCCAATGTCCTCGTAGGCTTGCCCAATATCTTGAATGAATTTTTGGCGTTGCTCTGCCGTGCCATTTAAATAATCAGATAAATCAATTGAAGGAATCCCTTGTGGTAAACTCATTTTTATAATGTAATTAGAGGGTTCAAAAGTAAGAATTTCTTTATTCAGAATGGAAGAGATAAATTATTTGCGAATGAAAAATCAAAATATGGGCTCAAAAAAACTGTAGCTTTATGCCGGAATTTATGCAAAAGATTCATAAAATATCATTCATCGGCTATGGTTTGGTCGGGCAAACATTAGCCTCATATCTTCAATCCAAGGGACTTGAGATTTGTCAAATTGTAGTGCGAAAAATGCCTGTTTTGCCATTAAAAAATGTGGCGTTCATTAGTAATATCGGCGACTTAAAGCCCGTCGATTTGGTTTTGATTTGTGTTAATGATGACGCGCTTTTTAAAATTATTGAACAAATCCCCTCATCTCAATTGACCGCATATACTTCTGGGAGCATTGGTTTGAAAGAGTTAGGAAATCATGAAAAAATCGCGGTATTTTACCCTTTACAGTCTTTTGCCCATTTGAGGCGAGAAGCTGTTCCATTCATTCCTATTCTCCTAGAAGCCCAATCTGAAGTTGTTTTTGAAACCTTGAAATCTTTTGCTTTGCAATATTTTCAGGATTGTAGAGCCATGAATTCGGAGTCTAGGGCAAAGCTTCATTTAGCGGCTGTTTTTGCTAATAACTTTACCAATCACATCATTTACTTGGCTCAAAAACACTGTGAACAAAACAATTTGCCTTTTGATTTGCTTAAACCTTTAATTGCAGAAACAGCTCAAAAATGGTTGCACTTCGATGCCTGTGATTTGCAAACGGGACCAGCAATTCGGGGTGATGAAAAAGTGATTCAAAAACACTTATCGCAACTCTCCGACGATATGCAATCTATATACGAAACATTGACAAACTCTATTCAGAAAAATAAGCATTCAAAATAATCGTATGGAAAACTTCAAACAAAAGCTCGGAATAATTAAGGTGTTCATTTTCGATGTGGATGGCGTACTCACCAACGGAGATGTGTATTTATTTGACGACCAGTTGATTCGGGTTTTCAATTCCCGCGATGCCTATGCTTTACAATACGCAGCGAAAAATGGCTATAAGATTTTTGTGATTACTGGAGGTCGCAATAAAGCGGTGAAAGAGCGCTTGATGGATTTAGGGGTTACAGAAGTACGCATGCAGGCCTCCAACAAAATCAAGGTTTATGATGAATTGCGCGAGCAATATGGTTTTTCTGACGCACAGGTGCTCTACATGGGCGATGACATTCCCGACCATCAAGTCATGGAAGTGGTTGGCGTATCGGCTTGCCCGCAAGATGCCGCTGTTGAAATCAAAGCACTGGCCGATTATCAATCACCATACAACGGTGGTCGACATTGTGTGCGCGATGTGATTGAACAAACTTTGCGCGTGCAAGGTGTTTGGTTTAATGATAAGGCGCATTTGTGGTAGAAGGGTGAGAATTAACCTTGAAGTGTCAATTGCTGTTTTTGTTTTTATTCGACTGGCAAACCTTATCTTTGCACAAAATTTTCGCAATAGATGCCACAACACAATATCCAAGACATTCTCAAAAAACGCATCCTAGTGCTTGACGGTGCTATGGGAACGATGATTCAACGTTATACATTGACCGAAGACGACTTCCGCAAAGGTTGGTTTGAGGGCCATAAGAAGCCTTTGAAGGGCAACAACGATTTACTTTCTTTAACGCGACCAGAAATCATCAAAGAAATTCACGCGGCCTATTTTGAAGCTGGTGCAGATATCGCCGAAACAAATACTTTTTCTGGAACATCCATCGCTCAAGCCGACTACGATTTGCAACATATTGTGTATGATTTGAATTATCATTCCGCTAAAATTGCCCGCGAAGTTGCTGATGAATTTACCGCAAAAAATCCAGATAAACCGAGGTTTGTAGCGGGGTCGATTGGTCCAACAAACCGCACTGCCTCACTTTCACCTGACGTGAACGACCCTGGCTTTCGCGCTGTTTCTTACGATCAATTGGTGGACGCTTATTCCGACCAAGTTCGCGCATTAATAGATGGTGGTTGTGATTTGTTGCTCGTTGAAACGGTTTTTGATACACTGAATGCCAAGGCAGCACTTTTCGCAATCGACCAAGTGCAAGAAGAGAAAGGAACTGCTTTACCAATTATGGTTTCGGGCACCATCACAGATGCCAGTGGGCGTACACTTTCAGGTCAAACAACCGAAGCTTTTTTGGTTTCTATCGAACATATGCCGTTGCTTTCTGTTGGATTAAATTGCGCCTTGGGAGCCGAAACGATGCGTCCTTATTTACAGATTTTGAATAAAAATTCCAGATTTGCCGTAAGTGCACATCCCAACGCGGGTTTACCCAACGAATTTGGAGAATACGATGAAACGGCCGAATTGATGGGTGCTCAAATCAAACAGTTTTTAGACGAAGGCTTGGTGAATATCATTGGCGGCTGTTGCGGCACGACACCTGACCACATCAAAGCCATTGCGGATTTGGTGAAGAATTATGAACCGAGGAGAATAGAATTATAATAAATGACCGTACCACCACTTAAACTCTCTGGCCTTGAGCCGCTTGTAATCACCAAGGAAACCAACTTTGTGAATGTCGGCGAGCGCACCAATGTTACGGGTTCGCGTAAGTTTTTGCGCTTGATTCAAGAGGACAATTACGAAGACGCCTTGGCTGTGGCTTTAGACCAAGTGCAAGGCGGCGCTCAAATCATCGATATCAACATGGATGAAGGCATGATCGATGGCGAAAAAGCCATGGTCAAATTCTTGCATTTGATTGCTTCTGAGCCAGATATTGCGCGTGTTCCAATCATGATTGACAGCTCAAAATGGGAAATCATCGAAGCGGGATTAAAGTGTATCCAAGGAAAAGGCGTCGTGAATTCCATTTCGCTTAAAGAAGGTGAAGCCCAATTCATAGAATACGCGAAAAAAATCAAACGATATGGTGCCGCTGTAATCGTGATGGCTTTCGATGAAAATGGTCAGGCGGATTCCTATGAAAGACGTATCGAAATTTGCGAGCGTTCTTACCGCATTCTGGTTGATGTAGTTGGTTTTTCTTGTCAAGATATCATTTTCGACCCCAATATTTTCCCTGTGGCTACGGGCATGGAGGAACACAACAACAATGCTATTGATTTTTTCCGAGCCACCAAATGGATCAAAGATAATTTACCAGGTGCTAAAGTGAGCGGTGGCGTTTCCAACGTGTCGTTTTCATTCAGAGGCAATGACAAGGTACGCGAAGCTATGCACTCAGCGTTCTTGTACCACGCCATTCAAAATGGTATGGATATGGGCATCGTGAATCCTTCGATGTTGGAGGTGTATGACGACATCGACAAGGTTTTATTGGAACATGTGGAAGACGTTTTGCTGAACCGCAGACCAGACGCCACCGAGCGTTTGTTAGAATTGGCCGAAACCGTTAAAGGCGATGGCAAAAAAAGAGAAATTGATCTGACTTGGCGCGAAGCATCAGTTCAGAATAGACTTTCGCACGCCTTGGTCAAAGGCATCGTGGAATTTATAGACGAAGATGTAGAAGAATGTCGCCATTTGTTTGCCCGACCAATCGAAGTCATTGAAGGACCATTGATGGATGGCATGAACGTCGTTGGCGATTTGTTTGGCAGCGGAAAAATGTTCTTGCCGCAAGTAGTAAAATCTGCTCGCGTTATGAAAAAAGCGGTGGCTTATTTGCTTCCATATATCGAGGCGGAAAAAGACGGTGTGCGCCAAGCAGCAGGCAAAGTATTGATGGCTACGGTTAAAGGTGATGTACATGATATTGGTAAAAACATCGTGGGCGTGGTCCTGGGCTGCAACAACTATGACGTTGTTGACCTAGGCGTGATGGTGCCACCAGAAAAAATCATCCAAACGGCCATTCAAGAAAATGTGGATGTAATTGGTTTGAGCGGATTGATTACGCCTTCGCTTGATGAAATGGTCCACTTGGCCAAAGAAATGCAACGCGCTGGGTTGCGTATACCACTTTTGATTGGTGGTGCAACAACTTCTCGTGTGCATACAGCCGTGAAAATTGAACAGAACTACACCAACGGACAAACCATTCACGTATTGGATGCCTCGCGTTCGGTAACTGTTGTGGAAAGCTTGTTGGGCGATAAAAAAGATGCGTTCGTGGCTGCAACCAAAGCCGATTACCAGAAATTGCGCGAGCACCACGAGAAAAATAGAGGCGCCAAAACCTATCTTTCACTGGCGGAGGCCAGAGCGAAAAAACAAGTTTTGGACTTTGAAGGAAAAATCACACGTCCAAAACAATTGGGCATCACTGAATTTTCAGATTTTTCTTTAGCAGAATTGACAAGTTACATCGATTGGACACCTTTCTTCCAAACATGGGAATTGGCTGGGCGATATCCGAATATTTTAAAAGACGAAGTGGTAGGTGAAGCAGCAACCAAATTGTTTGCCGATGCCCAAGCCATGCTGAAGCAAATTGTTTCAGAAAATTGGTTAACCGCCAAAGCGATTGTTGGATTATGGCCAGCAAATTCTGTGGGCGACGACATTGAGATTTACACAGATGAGAGCATAAAAGAAGTGCTTTATACCCAACGTTCGCTTCGTCAACAATTGAAAAAAGCCGACAATGCATTCAACCTCGCCTTAAGTGATTTTATTGCGCCAAAAGAATCTGGTTTGGTCGATTACATTGGTGGATTTGTGGTGACAGCAGGCTTGAATATTGACGAACATGTTGCTCGTTTTGAAGCCGACCACGACGACTACAATTCTATCATGATCAAAGCTTTAGCCGACCGTTTGGCAGAAGCTTTTGCCGAATGTTTGCATCAAAAAGTGAGAAAAGAAATTTGGGGTTATGCCGCAGATGAAAATCTCTCAAACGATGATTTAATCAAAGAACAATACAAAGGCATACGTCCAGCACCAGGCTATCCCGCTTGCCCAGACCACACAGAGAAAATCGGACTCTTTGAAATTCTCAAAGCTACGGAATTGACTGGCGTTTCATTGACTGAATCTTTGGCGATGTTGCCCACAGCTTCAGTAAGTGGCTGGTATTTCGCGCACCCCGATGCCAAATATTTCGGCGTAGGAAAAATCACGATAGAGCAAGTTGAAGATGTTGCAAAAAGAAAAGGTGAGAGAGTTGAGGTGATGGAACGATGGTTGGGTGCGAATTTGGAGGGGTAAACTCTTGAAAAACATTTTGTTGTTATCATAAAAATGTTCATTTCTGACTTTTTCATATTAGCTTTGGACATCTTAAATCATGAAATATGAAGAATTTATTCGCCTTAACTATCATCGTGCTGCTGAGCCAAGTGCTCTGGAGTCAGTGTCAAACTGGCGCCTTTTATGGTTTGCAACCAACCTATAATTGCCCCAATGCCTCAGAATTATTCGGCGACCCCAATGGTGGTGTATTTCAAGGACCAGGGGTTAGTGGAAATATGTTTTCTCCTATTCAAGCAGGCTTAGGCACACATGTGATTTCATACACCAGTGCTCCTAGTGCACCAGTAGCAGGCTATACTGCTACAGCAGGATTGCCAAATGCACCGGAATCTGTGTCGCTGACCACGGTTACACTTTCAGATGATCAACTCAGCAACCCACTTCCTATTGGTTTTGATTTTACGTTTTTTGGAAATGTATACAACCAATTTAGAATTTCATCCAACGGATATATCACTTTCGATATGATGACCTTCGAAAATGGCTGTTGTCAAGGTCAATTGATACCAGACACTTGGGAGCCAAATAATCTAATTGCTTTGGCTTGGAATGATTTAAACCCTGCTGCCGGTGGAACAATAGGATATACCACGATTGGCTCCGCTCCAAACCGTATACTTGTTGTTGAGTTCAATAGCGTGCCGCATTTCGGAGGCGGGGGCTTACCAGTAACCGTACAAGCAAAACTATTTGAGTCTAACGGAAATATTGAAATTCATTCCACTCAAAACTCAAGTGACGGTTCTGCCCATACCATTGGCGTGGAAAGCACAAATGGCTCTTGTGGAATTACTGCCCCTAATATGAATGCGAGCTTTAATTTATCTGTGGTAAACCAAATGGTACTTTTCACGGCTGACCCAGGTTCGTATTACGGACATCAAACAGGACTGCCTATTGCATTGTATTCTGGTGCATTCACATCACTTAATTTGACGAATGATGCTTTGTCCGCTCCCCTGCCACTTGGTTTTTCTTTCGATTTTTATGGCACCAACTACAATCAAGCCTACGTTTCCTCGAATGGCTTTTTGACATTCAGTAATGATGGAAATAACGGTTGTTGTGAAGGTGGACTTTTGCCCAATGTCGCAAATCCAAATAATTTAATTGCCTTTGCCTGGAACGATTTGAATCCAGCCTTGGGGGGAACGATTGGATATACCACCATCGGTTCGGCTCCAAATCGAGTTTTTGTTCTGGATTTCACGAATATTCAACACACTAGTGGAGGAAATCCTGTTACAGTTCAATTGAAATTGTTTGAAACCTCAAATCTTGTTGAGGTGCATTCCACGCAAAACGCCTCAAATGGTGCAGCAATGACCATGGGATTGGAAAATGCCAATGGCACTGAGGCAAACACCCCGCCTGGGAGAAATTCAAGCACGACCTTTAGTGTAAATAACGAGCGTACCATTTTCTTTCCTTATTACACTTCAATCCAAATTACAGATGTCATAAGTATTGATGACAGTGAACCCCCTATTCCTTATGACTCATTCCCTATGCCTGTAGTTGCACAATGTGAGGTCATGTTTTTAAATGAACAATTTGCTTTTGACAATTGCAGCGAATTTGTCTATGGAACCACTGATGTTACCTTCCCTATCACAGAATCCACAACCGTTACCTGGACATTCACTGATGCGGCTGGCAACGTTTCAACAACGACCCAAGAAGTTCTTATCAATGACACCCAAGCCCCTGTTGCATCAGGCTTTGTGATAACAATAACTGCACAAGGATTTTTAACTGACGAAGTTTTTTGGACTTTTACCAACGGTAGTGGAACAATAGTGGCTTCTGGAGGGCCTTATTGGGATGGCGGTTTCGGAACTATTTTAGAACAAGTTGTTGTGAGTGGAACTAATGGTCCTTATACTTTTATGGGCACAACTGCTGGTTTCTTTAACGATAACACTTTCGGGTTTACCATCCAATGCCAAGGACAAACAGTGGCTGGCGGAACAGTGAATCCGGGTCAAACTTTGAGCGTGCCAAATATCGCAGCATGTAATAGTTTTACACCAATTACAGCTTATTGTCAATTAAATGCTTTACAGCCTGTTTCTGCAACAGACAACTGCGCCGGTCAAGTGCAAGGCACCAACAACGCGGTTTTCCCAATCACTTCATCAACCTCGGTCACATGGACTTTTGATGATGGTAATGGCAACATATCTACCGAACAACAACAGGTGACAATTGTCAATTTGAATACCGAGGTTCTATTTGTTACAGGATCCTTATTGGCCACCGAAAACACAGCGGGCGTAACATACTCATGGGTAGATTGCAACAATAATTTTGCTCCACTGGGTGTTTTTGCTCCTTCATATACCCCAACCGCTAATGGTTCTTATGCCGTTGTATTGACCATTGGAGATTGCTCCGTAACCAGTCCATGTTTTGTACTGAATAACCTTCATGTGGTAGCGAATGATTTGTCCATGTTCCAAGTTTACCCCAATCCAGCCAATGGTTCGGTAACGATTAACAGCACTGTGGCCGGCCAAATTGAAATCATCGATATGAGCGGAAAAGTAGTTCGCACAAATGCTGTTGAACAAGGTCCACAAACACTAGATCTTCAAGAAATATCATCAGGAACATACACTGTTCGGATGATTTCAAATGATGCCGTTTACAACTGTAGGCTTATTATTGGTTCAAATTAATTGTAGTTCTAAAATAAATGAAAGAAAGTCGTCTGAAAAAAGACGACTTTTTTTGTGACGCACGGTTTGAAATAACACAAGACTTTTGGTTCACAAAACATAAAAAATAGAACGCGGATTGCACTGATTTTGCAGATTCCCGCAGATTTACCCTATCGCCTGTCTGCCGAA
>DIUF01000032.1:0-13973 GCA_002422285.1 Flavobacteriales bacterium UBA6165
TGATTCATGGATTTATTACTAAAAAAAACAAACAAGATGACAATTCAAGAAATGATTAAGACGGGCACAGTTGTAGATGTGCGAACACCCGCAGAATTTGCTGGTGGAAATGTGAATGGTTCGGTGAATATTCCGCTTCAGGAACTGGCTAACCGTTTGGAAGAACTTAGAGCTTTGAAGCAGCCCTTGGTTTTGTGTTGTGCTTCGGGGGGACGCAGTGGTATGGCCGATCAGATGTTGAGCGCACACGGATTTGACTGTGTAAACGGTGGCGGTTGGTTAGAAGTTAATTATTATGCAAATCAAAACTAGTAACATGGGACTATTTAGCAAATTATTCAGTAGCGGACCCAAAGTGGATTTGAAAGAATTGGCAAAAACTGCGGTTATTTTGGATGTTCGAACACCGGGTGAATACAAACAAGGGCATATCGAAGGTTCGAAAAATGCGCCTTTGAATGAATTGGACAAACATCTGAAAGGATTGAACAAGGATCAAGTAATTATTACTTGCTGTGCGTCAGGAATGAGAAGCGGTTCTGCTAAAAGTGCGCTTCAATCCAAAGGATATTCTAACGTGCACAATGGGGGAGGCTGGATGTCTTTGAAGACTAAAATTTCATAGAAATGTCAAAAAGTTTCAAAGAAATCATTGCCGATTCTAAGCCTACTTTGGTTGATTTTTTCGCCGAATGGTGCGGCCCATGTAAAACATTGAAACCAATTTTGGAAGATGTGAAAACGGAAATCGGATCAAAAGCGAGCATCATCAAAGTAGATGTCGATAAAAATCCCGCAGCGGCACAAAAATTCCAAATCCGCGGTGTGCCCACCATGATTATTTTCAAAAACGGCAAACCTGTATGGCGACAGTCAGGGGTCTTGCCCAAAAACGAAATCGTCAAGATTTTGAATTCTTATTCGTAACAATATTTATTACTGAATATAATAAAGTCGGGGTAACACACCCCTAACTTTATTATTTAATAAAAAGTAGCTTCTGCTTTTATGCTGAAACTTTTCTTGCGAAATAAGCGTCGATAGACCTACTTAATTTTGTTAGTTCCGGTTTAAAATAGTTTGTGTTTTCTGATGACTCTGCTAGTACTTTTTGTTTTAATTTATTAGATCTATTATAAATCTTTAAAACTAGCGTTGTTTGCTCTCCAGGCTTATTACATTTTTTAATTTTTTTTCTGAGAGATTTGATTAATTCATCTTCCTTAACGAGTTGGAAGTGTCTGTAGTATTGTTCGGCGTTCATAATTGTATTTTTTCCGTTGTTCCCAAATGCATTAACACTTTCATGCCAGTTTTTTGTTATTATTGTTAAAGTATTAATTATTAGCATATTGTATCGAAAATGTTAGGCGCTGCTGATAAACTTTTTTCCGTAATTCGGAAAATGTCCCGAAATGGGACATTTTCATCTTGAGGTTTTCAATCGAGAGTGCGTTTTTGGCAAAATGTGATTTTAAATTTTGAAAATCGATTTACACAAGCAGGATAATAAATTTTGTTATTCAGGAGAAAGACGAATGCTTTTTTAAAGTGGCAAGACGTATGGATGTCCTATTCTTTCTCAACTGTTGTTGAATTGAGTTAAGAGTTTGTTATTTGCAAATCAATGAAATGAGACTATATAACCACAATTCGAATGGGTGCAAATTTTTGATTTTGTCCTTTAATATGAATGATATATGCGCCAGGTTGTATACCTTCAGTTTCAAATTGAACGAAATTGATACCAGAGACAATACTTAGTTCTTTGATTTGAATAATACGCCCCGAGAGATCCATCATTTCGATTTGTAAATTCTCGATTGATTCGTTAGTTTGAATTGTAACAAGGAAGTCGCCAGCGGTTGGGTTGGGGGAAACCGACAAGCTGCTTTTCTCGGCTTCACAATTCACACTAATTGGAGTAAGCACTTCGAAACTTCCATCAAAATCGGTTTGTACAAGACGGTAATAAGACACACCGTCAAACTTGTTGTCTTGATAGTAATAATTGGTACTTTGATTTGTTGTTCCAGCCGCATGTAATTGAACCACTTCTGACCATGAAAGACCATCCTTACTCTTTTGCACACTGAAATAAGCTGAGTTGTATTCGGATGCGGTTGTCCAGCGAATTTCAATACCATCTTGGTTACAATTGGCGCTAAAAGAGGTTAGCGTTACTGGTAGGGCAGAATATGAAGGACCTAATGTAACAAAAGAGAAAGATTGGAAATTATCATATGTTACTGTTTTTCCTGCTGGATCGTGAAAACCTCCCATTCCATTCCAATTAGTTTCGTTATTGGCTCGATGGTATAAACTTAGTTGTGCATTGTTCAAGTTGGATTCAGCGTTTAAATAGTTGAACACGAGTGTGGCGTTTAATTCACCGTTGTTCTGTACAGAACCACCATTGATGTCTTTGACACTATAATATCGTGCGATACTCTCAGTCATTCCGTTAAATGGTTCTACGATTCTTCTGTGACGTCTTTCTAAGCGAATTGTCCCCATATCCACGCTTGGGGTAATTGATAGGCCAAGGTTGCCAGCATCTATAGTTTCGCCCGCTTCTATATTTACTACTCTTACAATTTTAGCACTTAGACAATCACAATAAGCATGACTGTATTCGTTTTCGTTGATGAAGAATCCAGTGCTGCCTAAATCCATTGTCAAGAAATTCAATCTTATGTTTCCTCCATTGAAAAGTACTTCGTTAGATACATGAATATCACTCAGAAGTACTAACTCATTTGTTTTAGCCATTTCTAAATCGTAGATTACGTTGTTTTCTGGATTCGCTATGTATATAGTTGTGCTATCATTACCTGTAAACTTTAATTTGCTTCCAGCACCGAAGGAAATAGTTCCGTAGCCTTCGAAGTTTCCTGAGATTTCAAGAACTGTGTTTGGGCTAATGATAAGTTGAGCCTGAGGGTGTACTATTAGATTCGACGACTCACTATTTCCTAAAGAGAGGGTGTTTATAACAGGGTTGTTCTCGCTGTTTACACAATTGCCTCCAATAGAGTTTGGTAAAATGAAAACATTGTCAGCACTTGTTGGTACAATTTGAGCAGAGCCGTATGAATTAGTTCCGGTCTTGATATACCAATTCTCAATTTCGTTCCAGTTGCTGCTCATTAACCCATTCCACACATAATCTCCAATAGCTGCAATGTTTTCTTCAACAATTATTTCAGGTTCAGGGGCTTGTATGACGATTTGTCCTGTCGCTGAAGCATTTCCACATCCTTGAGGGGTTATGACATAATTGAAGGTTCCTGAACTTGTTGGAGTGCCAGAAATTGTAATTGTTTCTGTTGATGGGTTAAATGTTGCCGATACGCCAATGGGCAAACCACTGGAAGCAGCAATACCAGTAACATTAGAGGTTGAATGCGAAATTTCTGATAATGGCAGGCTTAAGCAAAGTGTTGGTAATGAGGGGCTTGTGCCGGAATTGATACTGCTTGTTGGGTTAATTGTAATTGTTTTGCTTGCTGATGTAAATCCACAACCACCGCCTAAAGTGGAAATTGTAAGTGTTAACAAGCCTATTTCTCCTGAAGCTGGAATATATGTCGCTCCTGCCGGGTCATTGGGATTTATCCAAGTTCCTGCCCCCCCAGACCAAGTTCCACCAATTGCACTACCTCCAACTGAACCCGCCATAACTTCAGTAGCTGTTTCTTCGCAAACAACTAAGTTTGCCGTTCCCGCATCAACAATTGGATTTGCGTTAACAGCCACTGTTGTACTGGATTGATAAATACATCCTTCTGAGGTTACTAAATCAACGATATAATTGCCAGATTGATTGATTTGGGTATTATAAATGGTTGGGTTCATGCCTGACGCATTGTATCCATCTGGTCCAGTCCATAAGTAAGAGCCTACATTTGGTCCGGTTACAAACAAATTTAATGTTTGACCTTCACAAACAGCGCCATTATTACTTGTTTCAACAACTGCCTGACCTCTTATGGTAATGTTATCAACACCTGCAAATAATGTTGAGTTTTGTTGAACATTGTACAAAAATCCAATGTTTACTGAGCTCTGATTTATTGCTCCTAATGGTAAATTTATTTCTGCAATTGTACTATTCGGTTGATTGAAGAATTGTTCTATTAAAATCCAATCGTCCAAATTTGTTGTGCTCGGATTTGGATTTGTGGTGTACATCAACTGCAAGTTATTATTTATTGCGTCTCCACCCTCTACATAATAGGTGAATGATATCATTAAATTGTCAAAGTTTTGTGTGCTGAATGCCCCTGTTGGCTTGTAGGCAATAATTGCATTGTTTTCAGAGTTTCTATTACAAGGATTTAAGGTGTTTCCAGTAAATTGTCCAATTGAAATGGAGTTTGATGCGTTCACCGAACAAGAATTCGATGGTCTTGCTAAATGCCACCGGTTTTTCTTGCTACCACCACCACTAAAATTCGTTTCATATTGGACCCATTCCGCAGTAGCTGAAGTTCCATTTAATACAGCTGTTTGAGTAGCTGTGGTAAAATCTTCTTGGAACAAAACCAGACCGTTTTCAATGTATAATTGAATTTGTGAGTTTGCCACACAGCCGTTGGCATCCATAACTTCAAGTGAAAACATTGTTGAGTTGTTTACCGCAACCGTTGGATTTGCAAGATTGCTTTCAAAAATACCATTTCGATACCAGGCAATCGTATATGGGCTTGTTCCACCAACTATTAACGGGGCACTTCCTAATGTATAATTGCCTGCTGTGCAGAAAACTTCGTTACCTCCAGTATACAAAGTCATGTAAATCACAGACATTGTAACGGTATTCGATGATACAGGTGGGCTCGGTAATAATGGATCTGAATTTGAAATTAGTTCTACATGAATTTGATCGCCATTCGCTAAGCTTGATGTTGTATATGTATCGTTTGTTTCGTCTTCGAGCTCGACGCCATTTTTGAACCATAGGTATTGGGGATTAGTTCCACCATTAGTCGGTGTGGCTGTAAATGTCACACTTGTGCCAACACATATTGTGCCCATCGATGATGCAGTAATAGATACTGATGCTGTTGAGTTTTGATTTTTAATGTAATTGGAGCTATGGATAAAATTCGTTGCTATATCCAACCTGCATTCGCCATTTTCATTAAAATATGTAGAACTATTATTTCCTCTTAGACTCAAATTTTCATTGTTAAATGAGCAAAAAACAGCATCACACGCCTCAGCACCCAGATTCTTGAACGCATGGTTTTGCTTGCCCCATGCATTGCTTCCAAAGAAGAACAATAAAAGAGCAACTTGAATTAAGAATCTGTCCAATTGCCATAACGAATACTCAGTATTTCTTGGGTAGAGTACGTAATCATTTTTCATAAGCAGCGATAGAAATTTGTGAATTCTATTCGCAATGTTTCATGCTACGCCACTCAACGACAGAATTGTGGGATAGACATCAAAGATTGCCACCCGCCGCACTTCGAAATTTATACCAAATTTAATACCCGACTTAATGTGTTGTGCTTCAATGGTTTAATAAATGGGTCTCAAAAAAGTCTTTTCCTAATTTAGGAATCTTTTTCGTTATTGATACGCCTTGATAATCATTGATTTTCAAATGTGTAGGTTATACAAGCTTTTTCCGTCTTGAGCTTCTTCGTTGTTCAATAAGATTTTGGTAAGCCAATGACGAGTTATTATATGAGCTGATTAAACAAAGTCCTTATTATGATAACTCCTATTTTCTAATTCAATGCGTTCAATGATTTTGTTTTTTTTTTGAAAAGATTTGATACTAAAAGTTGGTTTGAAAGAAATCAATATTAAACTGCGCTTATTCATTTGCTTCAAAACCAAGTTGTTCGCAGTTGTCTAATGTTTGACTTGTGTCATTTATACAGGAAATGGATTGAATAACAAAAAACACGTCACCAATTTTTCCTATAATGGGAATTTAAATTGCCACATCAGAATAAATAAGAGCAATGTCATAAAAAAAAGCGACCCGTTTCGTGTGAAAATTTGTTGCTTTTTCATCCATGTCTTTAAAATTATTTTGATTATTTTTTTTCCAAAATTTGGAATTCTATTTAAATGTTATAAATTTGTTGGGGCAATTTTGTACATTTACTCAGATGTTCCAGATAAAATTTTGTTGAATTTTTGGATTTTGTTATCCTTGTTTTTCAAATCAAATTTTAGTGTTGTGGGTTTAGACCAGTATTTACTAAAGGCAGAAACATGAAGAATTTTAATATTGCAATAGTAGAGGATGACCCAATATACAGTAAAATGCTTAAGCATAAGCTGTCATTGAATCCTGAATACAATGTTAATTTGTACGGGTCGGCGAATGAGTTTCTTGATGATCGGACGAGCTCTTGTGATGTGCTTACACTAGATTTGAATTTACCCGACATGTCAGGTCTTGAGTTGATGCAGGCTGTGCGCAAAGTAAATCCTGAACTGCATGTAATTGTTTTGTCAGGGCAAGATAAAGTTGACACAGCAGTTGAATTGTTCAAACTTGGCATATTTGATTACATCGTGAAGGATGAGCATGCAATGGAGAAGTTGTGGTATTCTGTTCATAAGGCAACAAATCATGTTGAGCTCTCTCAGGAGGTGATGGAATTGCGTAAAGAGCTAAGCAAAAAACATGATTTCAGAAAGGAAATTATTGGCTCAAGTGAAGCCATTCAAAATGTATTTAGTTTGATCGAAAAAGCAGCGAATAACAATATTAGTATTGTGATCACTGGCGAAACGGGAACGGGAAAAGAATTGGTGGCAAAAGCAGTACATTTTAATTCTCAGAGACAGGGTAAACCTTTTGTGGCTGTTAATGTTGCCGCAATTCCAAAGGAGTTGGTTGAGAGTGAGATGTTTGGTTATGAATCGGGAGCGTTTACTGGCGCCAATCAATCTAGATCTGGCAAGCTTGAGGAGGCCAAAGGTGGAACGCTGTTTTTGGATGAAATTGCTGAAATGGATTTATCTATGCAAGTCAAGTTATTGCGTGTGCTTCAAGAAATGGAGGTAACACGCTTGGGATCCAATAAGTTGATTCCGCTCGATTTCAGACTTATTGTTGCTTCTCACAAGAACTTATTAAAGGAAGTACATAATGGCAATTTCAGGGAGGATCTGTATTACAGACTTTTGGGCTTAACGATTGACATCCCTCCACTGAGACGAAGAAAGAGCGATATTCTGTTAATCGCAAATCATTTTATAAAAAAATTTGCTAAAGAAAATGGCTTGTTAGCGAAGGACTTTTCGTCAGAAGCAAAAACTTATTTGAGTAAGCTCCCTTTTCCTGGTAATGTCCGCGAGTTGAAAGCTATTGTGGAAACAGGTTTCGTAATGAGTGATACAGAACAAATTGAAATTCAAGATTTACAAGTAAGTGTTGGTATTGAATTTAATGTTGATAATTTATTAAGTGAAGAAATTTCCCTTGAGAATTATACCAATCAAATCATACAGTCGCATTTGATGAAAAATCGCTTTAACGTGGTTCAAACAGCAAAAGAATTGCAAATCGGAAAATCAACCATCTATAGATTGGTGAAAGAGGGGAAACTATACTTGCAATAAGTCCTTGATGATCTGATTATTTTAAGAACAATATAGAATATGAAAAACACCAAAACAGACAATTATTTTTTTGAAAATATTGCAAATCTCAAATCACTCGATAACACAATTAAACGCATTAATGAAAACGATGATTTTTTATCAGCACTAATTTTTATTGGCGATGATAATAATTTCACTGCTGAAGAAATCAACAACGCTTTAAAACAAGTTCGAAAGCCTATTGTTGGAGGAGTTTTCACTGGTCTGCTAGACAAGGGTGTAAATTATAGTCAAGGCATTCTGTCGCTTGGTCTGCCGTATGCATTGGACACAAAAGTTATTGATCTTTCTGATGAGGTTAAGATTCACGCAGGTGTTCGCGATTTTTATGAAACAACGGACTGTAAAGACAAGTCTATGGTTGTTTTTGTTGATGCTTTTGCAGACAATAAAATTACTTTTATTGAACAGCTTTACAATCATTTTGGCATTTCTGTTAGCTACGTTGGAGGTGGTGCAGGTTCCTTATCTTTTAAAAGAAAACCTGTAGTTTTCAATGAACATGGAATATTTGAAAATAGTGCAGTGCTAGGTATGATGGATAAAAACATCCAAGTGGGGGTCTCTCATGGCTGGACACCAATTTCCAACCCGCTAAAAGTTACCGAAACCGATGGGAACATCGTAAAATCCATTGATTGGGAACCAGCCTTGGATGTTTATCAAAAGTTGATTAAGGAACATTCGGGACTCATTCCGAATAAAGAAAATTTCTTTGACGTTGCTAAATCATATCCTTTCGGAATTTCAAAAATACAATCCAATTTTGTGGTGAGAGATCCTATTTCAATTCATGAGTCAGGATTATTAATTGTTGACGAGATACCGCAAGGAGAATTTATTTATGTTTTACACGGGGACAAAGAAAAATTATTAAAAGGCGCTGCTGATGCCCGAGACAGAGGTGTTTCAAACAGAGAAAGCGCTGTATTCTGTATTGATTGTATTTCGAGGGTTTTGTACCTCGGTGATGATTTTGGTGAAGAGATTTACACCATTGATAAGACGAAAAATATATTTGGGATTTTCAGTTTGGGTGAAATTGCCAACTTTGGTACCAATTTGGAAATTTTTAATAAAACAATTGTGGTAACCCAATTTTGATAATGAATAGTAACCATTTAGTCAATACAAGTGTTCTTTTGGATTTAGCTCTTTCACTCGCAGGTGAAATTGAGGAGGATTTAATTGTCAAAAAAGCACTTTCGCTCTATCTGCGAAAACTCGATTGTTTTGCTGTGGCCATCGCAAAGTACGATGAGGCAGAAGAAAATTGTCAAATCAGTGTGTTGCCACATTCCTTCAAGCGCCATAGTGTATGGGAGCTGCTTGAGGAAAAATGTTTGGTCGGTGCTCTGTCAGATGACGATTTCAGTGAGTTTTTAATGGATGACTTCATTTTTTATATCTATAAACTCAACGGATATGGTCATCTAATTTTGGGTAAAAAGACATCGTTTGAATCCAAAGTAATTAAAGAACTTAAACCAGTTGTTCAAAACCTAGCTAAAACACTTGTTCTCTCAAATGAAACACAAAAGAGGGTCAAACTTGAAAAGGAGAACCAATATCATCTTACGCGCTTACAACTTTTGGAGAAATTCATCAAAAACAGCAATGATGGTTTACAAGTGTGTGACTCTAAAGGCAACATGGTTTATATGAATAATGAATCATGTAAAAGGCTGAATATAAATCCAGAAGATATTGATAATTATAAAGTGAGTGATTTTGAACCCTTATTTTTGGAAGCAGGGGCTTGGGAAAAACATTTGGAGGAATTGCGAATAACAGAGCGTCTATTAATACGTAGTTTCAACCTCAATCAACACGATGGAAGTGCAATTCCTGTAGAAGTGTCTGTAAACCTTGAAATCATAGAAGGTGAAGAGTACATTACCGCTGTATCGCGGGACATATCAAATCGAGTGAAGATTGAAACAGAACTCGCAATTAAGGAGAAAATGTTGTTTGCCATTTCTCAAGCTACTTCGATTCTGCTTTATGAACCCAACATATTCAAAGCAATTTCAAAAGCTCTTTGCTTGATTGGCGAGGCAGTAGCTGCAGACCGTACTTATTTATTTACCACGTCGATGCATGAGGAGTATGGTTTGGTAGTTTCTCAAAGATTAGAGTGGAATTCTGGTGCTGCGAGTCCACAAATTGATAACCCAGAATTACAAGATGTCCCAGTCTTACTCTTCGATGAGTTTATGGAAAATGTAAACAAGCAATTGCCTTTTCACGATTTGGTAAAAAATTTGAAAGATTCTGATTTAAAATCAATTCTTGAAGAGCAAGAAATCATCTCCATCCTTATTATTCCAATATTTTTAGAAAATAAGTTTTGGGGCTTTGTGGGTTATGACGAATGTAAATATGAAAGAATTTGGTCAGAAGCGGAATTAACGATTTTACAAACATTTGCCACGAGTATATCTTATGCTTTAGAACGTCAATCTAGTGCGGAAAAAATAGAAAGTTTGGCTCTTTTTACTTCCGAAAGTCCAAATCCATTATTTCGGGTGGACCGCATGGGTAATATCTTACTGAAAAACGATAATTCTAGTGATCTTGATATTATCAGATACAATGGAAAGGAATACAATTTAAATGGTTTTTTAAATCAAGTTGTGACAATTTTGGACGATGAACAAGCTATAAATTATTATGAAATCAGTGATCTCAATAACAATTATTACACGGTAACATCCAAGTTGTCAAGAGACAAGGATCACATCAATCTGTATTTTAATAATATCACTTTGTTTAAAAAGGCTCAAGCTGAACTTAATTTTGCTCGTGAACAGATAGAAAATATCGTAATCAGCATGGATGATGTGGTGTGGTCGATTAGTTTCCCTGATTTTGAGCTCATTTTTGTCTCTAATTCGGCTGAAAAGCTATTGGGAATAAAGCCTGAGCAACTTTTGCATGACCGTAGTATTTGGACAAAGTTTATTTTCGAAGAAGACACCGATATATTCGATTCAATTCTTGAAGATATCTTGTTAAAAGGAATTTTAGAGAAAGAGTTGAGAATTATAACCCAATCAGGATCTGTCAAATGGATTTTGATCAAGATGAGGTTGATAGAAATTAGCGCTGATGAAAAGCGAATCGATGGACGATTTATTGATATAACTGATAGGAAGCGTTTTGAAGAGGAGTTGAGTCTGGCTAAAGAAAAAGCCGAATTATCAAATCGAGCCAAAGAAGATTTCGTTGCCAATATCAGTCATGAAATCAGAACGCCTTTAAATGCTATTATCGGGCTTTCTGGAGAACTAGCTAGGCATACTCTAGAAAATGAAACCAAAGTACTTGTCAATCACATCGGCTCTTCAGGTAAACATCTTTTATCTTTGGTCAACAATATCCTCGATTTTTCTAAAATTAATGACGGGCAACTGACACTTGAACAAAAGAATTTTAGTTTCTCTCTAGCTATTGACCAAATCAAGTCAATTATTGCGCTCAGTTCCGATGAAAAATCACTTGTTATTGATTATAATATCGATCCAAATTTAAGTCTGTATCATATTGGAGATGAGTTGCGTATCAAACAAGTTCTTTTAAATATCCTCAGCAATGCGGTTAAATTTACCGACGAGGGTTCGATCAAATTCGATCTTTTTGTAAAGAAAACTGACGACATTGGGCAAGAACTTGAAATAAGGATTGAAGATACAGGTATCGGCATGAGCCCTGATTTTATTCCTAACTTGTTTGATAAATTTGCGCAAGAAGAATATTCATCAACGCGCAGAGTTGGTGGATTTGGTCTTGGTATGGCTATTTCATATAAACTCATTCAACTCATGAATGGCAACATTCACGTAAAGAGTGAAAAAGAAGTGGGGTCAATTTTTACAATTAATCTTAAATTACCAATTGGGAATAATGTTGAAATCGATACTAGTCAGTTAAGTATGTCTAAGCTATTAGATGGGTTAAAAGTGCTCGTTGTAGAAGATAATGAAATCAACCGATTGGTTGCTCGAACTGTTTTAACTAGATTGAAAGTTACTGTTTTTGAGTGTGATAACGGAAAAGAAGCTATCGAGTTCTTGCAAGAAAACACTGTAGATGTGGTTTTAATGGACGTGCAAATGCCAGTTATGAACGGTATAGAAGCTACAGAAATCATTAGAACGAAACTGCAACTAACTATGCCAATTATCGCACTCTCTGCTGTCGCTCAGAAAAAAGACATAGACAATTGTTTGTCGGCTGGGATGAATGCATTTTTATTAAAACCTTTCGAAGAAAAAGATCTGTACGATACAATTTCAAGCCATTTGGAGAAGTCTGGCATATTGCTAAAATCTCCAACACATCAGGATATGACTTCAACTGAAGTGCTTTATGATCTTGCTTTAATCAATAAAATCGCAAGCCAAGATGCAGATTTTGTAAAAAGTATTATTGAGCTTTTTATAAAACATATTCCCGATGCAATTGATGAATTGAATAAAGCGCTTGAGCTAAAAGACTACGATAAAATTCGTAAAACCGTTCACCGAATTAAACCTAATATTCTAAATTTTGGAGTCAAATCAATTGAGGATGATATGCATTTTCTGCTCAATGAGAGTAGCCATTCTGACCATGATGCATATGCAAATAAAGTAGTAAGAATTTCTAATATATTGATTCAAGTGTGCAAGGAACTAAGTATGGGCATAGAGATCTGAAAATAAATTGAAAAAATTAGAACCAGTCTAGGAACTTAGGTTACGCCAAATTGAGTAATGTTTAATTTCTGGCATGCATCCAAAAGATAATGTATAAAGAAAATTGAGGAATTGGATTAAAGCTTAAAAGAATGTGAACGAAGAGATTTACAGTCAATTCTAATAAATTTATTCAATTACCAGAATTTCATTTACTTTTTCCATGCCCCCCCGTTGAAATCAATTTGCATTCTCCGTTCATGCATCATCACAGCAACGTATTTTTGCATCAATCAGGCACAATAATTGAATAGACTTGTCAAAACTGGAATTTATGTTCAAAAGCGTATTACTTTTTTTCCTTGGACTCACCGTACCTACTGCATTTTCTCAAAGCGAAAAACTCAGTCTTCGCGATTTCTTTAATCCGAACGCTATTTTGGATGCCGCCGTGGAAGCTCAATTCAATAAAATGGACGATACGCTTCGTGTGGCGCAGTTGATTATGCCAGCTGCTGGGCGTTTGGGCGAATCCAATGAAAAAATTGAAGGCTATATCAAAAAGCGCTTGATTGGAGGCGTTTTGTTGCTCAATGGCACCATGGATGGATTTAAGAAAATGGTTGCGGATTTTAATGCGCTTAATTTGAAACATGGTGGTCTGCCGTTTTTCTACAGCGCTGACGCAGAGCCTTCTTTGGTCAATCGAAAAATTCAAGGTTCGGTGATTTACAAAAAAGCCAACGAAATCAAGACCATCGAAGAGGTTCGCAAAAGTGCTGAAACCATTTCCAAAGATTTGAAAGCCATTGGCATCAATTTCAATTTTGCACCTGTTGTGGATATGCCGCCCAACAAAACGGTAGGTTATAGAAGCATGGGTACCCATGAAGACAGCATTGTGCCTTGGGCTGCTGAGTTTATCCGCGTTACACAAGAAATGCAAATCATTGCAACGGCCAAGCATTTTCCGGGACATGGTTATGTGGTTGGCGACACGCACATGCAATTGGTATATATTGATGGTGAGATGCGCGAGGTGAAGAATTATCCTGCTCTAATTGCCGATGGCGTTTTGTCTATTATGATCGCTCACATTGCAGTGAAAAACAACGAAGAATACAACACCGATGGCTTGCCGGCTTCTGTTTCTCGAAAAATTGTTACGGATTTGTTGCGCAACAAACTTGGTTTCCAAGGTTTAATCGTTACCGACGCCATGAATATGGGTGGAGTAGCCAATGTGCCCAATGCTTCACGCCGCGCCATTGAAGCGGGTTGCGATATAATTTTGATGCCCCTCAATGTGGAACAAAGTCACAAAGAAATCTTTGAGAAATACCAATCCGATCCTATTTTCCGCGAGCAAGTTGATGCTTCAGTGAAACGCATTATTAGAATGAAATATTGCTTAGGCTTGATGGCGGAAGGCTTTTAGCTTTTGGCTATTAGTTCGCTACGCTTTGGCTTTTGGCAAACTTTTCGGCTAACAGCTAATCGCCAAGTGCCAACAGCTAACCGCCAACCGCTAACAACCAATCAATACCCCCCAAACCATCTTCTCAGCACCCATTCCGCAGCTAAGAAAAGGAAAATCAGGAAGAACAGCCACTTCAAATCGATGAGGTTGGCGTAGTTGGTTTCCTCGAATTG
>DIUF01000032.1:14028-20901 GCA_002422285.1 Flavobacteriales bacterium UBA6165
GACTCAAGAGAAATGTCTTCCACAATAAATTCACCGCTTTTTTGGTATTTCTTGCCGTTGAATTCTGTGTTGGCTTCCCATTTATAAACACCTGCAGGCATTTTCCCGAGATTGAGCTCATAATTGCGGGTGAGCGGACTGAAGGTATAAGCGCCCACAGATTTGTCTTTTTCATCGCGCAGAACCAATCTGATTTGGGGCGTTACAATTTCTTGGAAAGCATCGTTGTAAAATTCAGCTCGGAAACGCAATTCGTCTTTCACCGTCATGCGACTTGGAGGGAACACACGCAATTTATCACGGTTTTCTTTAACGCTGAGGTATTGCAGAGTTTTATCCCACAATTCTTCAAAACCCAGGTTGTTTTGATGGCGGTTGAATTCCATCATGCGCCAACGCCAAATGCCTTCTCCGTAGAAATACACCATTTTCTGATTGCCTTTGTTGGCAAAAGTCATCAAGGGTTTGCTCGTTGCAATATTGCCTACTTTTTGAAATAACAAAGTTTGCCCGATATCCTTCATTTCTCTTGCAAACGGTGCGGCAACGGGAGGAAATTCTTTGACTCGTTGTTTGAAGGTTTCCGAGAATTGAATCAGTGAAAAATCTTCGTTGAATTGAGCGCCCACATAATCCGAACGGCCCGGACTGTGGCCAACCAAGCCCACTTCCAAATTGGCGGTGGACATATTGGGATTCACAAACAGCACATATGGTGTTTGACTGCTTTGCAATTCCTTATAAAACGCAGGATTTTGAACCAAATCAACATCAATGAGAATCAAAATATCGGTTTCTGGGATTTTGTTCAAATCACTTAAAAAATAAGGGGTTACCTCGGTGTTTTGGTCTTTTTGCAACACACTTTGCATGGCTCCAGCATCTGGGTGCATACCGCCAAAAACGAGGGCTGCTTTTCTTTTCGATTCTAAAATTTCTACATAAACCGTTCGTTTGTTGTTGCTCAACGTGTATTCTTGCACTTTACTCACAATTTCTATCGTGTAGCTTTGAAGACCTTTTCCTTTGGCTTCCACTTCAAAGGTGTGATCGAAAAACGCGTTGTTGCTATTGATATTTAACGTTTTCTCTTGTATCACATTGCCGCCTTTTGAAAGACGAATCACAATGTTTTCGCCCTTCATTTTGCTGGCTTTTCCTTCCACTTTGATGGGGAAAATATTACCTGAAAATGCAATGTTGTTGGCTACGATATTAGAAATCATGGCGTCGCGCTTGGTGATGGTGTCGCCAACNNTTGTTGATGAACAAGTCGCGAATATGCGAAAATCCTGCCGCGAGATTGGATGATGCACCATCAAATCGCAGCGTATCATCTTTGTTAATGGCACTTGAAAAATGTATGAATCTGGTGAGGTACTTCCCGTCCAATTTTTGTTTCGCAGCTTCAATAAACGATGGGATATTTGATTTCACCGAAGCGCTATCAGCATAATTGAGCATCGATGAACTTTGGTCAATCAAAAAGAAAATGTTGGCGGGTTCGGTTCTCGTTTGTTTTCGAGGGAAAATAAGTCCGAGTAGCAAAATGCCAATCACGAACAAAGCTAGTGCACGGAGTCCAAAAAGCACCCATTTGATTGGTTTTGAAAAGGTGTTTTGGTCTTTTCTCCAAAAATAAAAGAGCCAACTGATTGCAAGTGAGAGTATTGCAATTATTGGTATCCAAATGATGGCATTTCCGGCGTTTTGAAACATGGGCGTAAAGATAGTTGAAATTGATATTGTAGAAATAACTCGTTGATTGCAAATTAGGGTTCGTTTTTTTGCGTGATTTGTTTATCCACGCTCATTAAAATTTTACTGATATTGTTAAAGCTTTAATTCATTGATGATCGGCATTTTCCAATTATATCGAACTGCACACGTACGGAATATAGCAATCAATGCTACACAAGATGTTAAGAGCCAAGTGGTTGATCCAAATCCAAAATAGTCGCCAGTAATGTAGAATCCTGCTCCCGTTAAACAAGGTATTGCGTAAATTTCTTTTCTGAATATCAATGGAATTTCGTTGCAAAGCACATCTCTAAAAAGTCCACCGAAGGTTGCAGAGATCATACCGAGAAATATGGCGGTTACGGCAATTTGATCATGGGCGAGTCCTTTTTGTACGCCAACAATTGTAAAAAATGAAATGCCTAAAGTGTCAAAAATGAAGAAAGTTTTTCGCAATTTTTTGAGGTGTTTTTTGAAAAGAAGCCCAACGGTGGCTCCAATGATAACAACGCTTACATGGGATAACGACTGCATCCAAGCCACATCAGTATTTAGCAGAATATCGCGCAATGTTCCACCGCCGAAGGCAGTAATAAAAGCGATGATATATCCGCCAAATAAATCAAGGTTTCGTTCTCCGGCAGCCAAAAAACCGCTGATTGCGAAGAAAAATACACCAATGTGGTCTAAAAGGAGTAGCGTTGTTTCTGTTTGCATTTTTAGCGGTTTACCTCTGTTTAATCGCTCCTTGTTCACCCTGTGGAATATCAAAAATCCAGTCATAGAATCCAACAAAATGGGAGTCGAAAAAGCCAAATCGCCTGAAAAGATTTTCTGGAACAAAGATATGTTTTTCAGGGTTTAGTCCTTGCGCTCGGTTCTGAGGTGCTACTCCGTCTAGCATACATGGCGCATGTTTTTTAAGTTTTTCGTGATTTACGCCATATTGGAATACCTCCTGCCATTCCTCAGCGTTAATTTTACCCGCATCAGCGTTTTCAGGAGCAAGAATAAAAAATCCACCAAAGTTAATTTTACCGCGCAGCTCATCAATCATGCCAAGTGCATAAGCGTAACCCATGCTATGCACAACCAGATACAAAGTGTCATTATGTGAAGAATTGGGGATTTCGTTCAGTTGTTGTAGTAAATTGAGGCCTGCAATTCTCCCATTTTCTCGTCGCGTTTTGAATCCCTTGTAATTGGGGCGATTGGGTAGTAATCGGTGGGTTGTTTTATCTGAAGATTGAAACCACGAAGATCGGCCTTGATTCTGACAAACATGGTGATTTGGATCTTTGCATCTCGCAGGATATCGGGTTGATACCTGCGTGAAATGAATCAAACTGCGGTAGTTGGAAGTGCTCACAGAAAAATGTCCATCGGCGTAATAAGTCTCGCTGGGATTGATACGCTGCTCAAATTTCAAATCGATTTCTCTCCATGGACGCCAATAATTGTAGCGGTCGAAGTTGTAAATCATGTTTTTTGAGTCCGGAAATTCAACGCCCCGTTCGCGAATATCTCTAAAGTTTTCCTCCAGAGAAGAACCTAAACTAGTTGGTCTATATCCGTTTACGAAGACCAAAATGCGTTTGGCTGGTTCTTCTTCATTTAAGATGAGTTTGGTTACATTAGAACCTTGGTGGTTGTAAATCTGTTGGCTTTCGTAATTGCCCTTTTCGTCAATACGATTGATCACAAAATAGTGACTTGGAGCTAGAATAGCGATTTCAAGGTTTTGCGTCACAATGGAGTCGCTTTCTCTGTTGAATCTGGCAATTGAATAAATACCTGCCGAGTCTTTGTGCTGGTCAAAATACAAGACTCTTTTGCGTCGTTTCACAATCCATTCCTCTCCGCGTTTAATCAACACTTCACTTGCCATTTCTGGTTTTTCAGATCGACCTATTTCTTTGCTGTAGAGTATTTCGTGACGAACTTGATCAGCAGTCAATCCATTGAAATTTGGTATTTTACCTTCGTATATTTCATATTTGGAAATTACCCAGTTGATGAAAAAGAATGTGATTATTGTAAGCGAGAAAACCAGCATGTAGCGAAAAACCTTTGCCAACGCCAGCTTAATGCGCAGCCTTTCTTTTATCGATTCTGTAAGTTTTTTTTCAAGGCGATTTTTGAGATATAAGCCCATCCACAGATATAAAAAAAGGAAGATGAAGTGCAAAGGAGTAATTGGGGTTTCGAAAACATCAAACCAAGGTTTGAAAAAACGTTTTTCTATGCTTAGGTTGTAGCTAAAATAATTCTTTTTATACGGTCGCTGAACAGCACTTCTAAACGCACCGGGATTGAATACGATGTTGCCGTTTTCATCTTCCTCCCAAAAGTAGTAAGCCACAAAACCATTGAAAGTATTGATTTCCTCATCATCGTCATAAAAGGAATAGCTTCTAAATTTTGTATGTAGATTTCGCCATTGATCAAAATTGAGTTCGGTTCCACCTTTGGCCATCATGAGGTTGCTTTCATGTAAGATTTCAGGGTCACTTTTGAGTCCACCAAAACCTCGAGCCAGTTCAACACCCATTTGATAAGCCAAAGAATCTATATTACTTTGTTTAATAAAGGCTATGGTTTTCCCCCGTACGGTATATCCTATTTGATTTTGATTGACAAAACCATTGTGTATAAAAACGTAAAATGCACGTTTGTCGCTACGAGGAAAACTTTCGAAATACGCATCTCGGATTTGACGCATTTGACGCGTGAAATGGTCATAATCACTACTTGGGTTGTTCAATGCAGGGTTCGATTGAAAGCCGTCGTAGAAAAATTCAGGAAGAAGTTGGATGTCGAAGCTTATGTTGTAAGCCTTAAAAATGTTGTTTACTTTTTCGGTAAGCAAGTTATCTTCTATTTCGAATGGAAGCAGTGGTATCAGGAATACTTTTTCCCTCCGCAACGGATAAACATCAATTGTTAATTTGGCAAGCACGCGATCCAAGTATATAACATGTAGTTCAGATTCGCCAATCGGTTTGCTCAGTGATATTTGAATCGCGCTATCAAGACCAACTCTAGGCACGAGGAATAGAGAGTCACTATTTTGAATAAGAACGCATGAAATATTATCGATTTCATCAGCGCTTATTTTTCCCTTAAAATTCAGTTTGATTTGAAGCGGATATCCCTCTTTGTGAAATAGTGCTTGGGTGAAAATCAGATTTTCTTGTCCACTTCTCCAACTTGTTTTGGGTTTGTTTGAGTTTGTATCAAGGAAACTAAATTCTTGATTGACAAGCTCAAAACGTTGAAATACGGGAGTATTGGATTGCGCGTAAATCGCCTCAATGCCAAAGCCCGTTTTGAGCAATGAGGCAATCAGTACAATATATACCCATTTGTTTACGCGCATCATGTTTCACACTATCAAACGTTGTGGTCGATGATATATTTCAATATTTTTTCAATCAAATGCACCCGGTCTTTTCCCGTTACATTGTGTTTGTGAGTGGGATATTCAAAGAAATCAACTTGTTTACCTTTATCGATGAAAGCTTTCAAAAGCGCTTGACTATGTTGAGGTACCACCACATCATCTATACCACCATGAATGATGAGCAATTTGCCATTCAAATTGGCTGCCTTGTTTAATAAGCTCGCTTTTTCATAGCCCTCTGGATTTTCTTCTGGTGTATCCATATAACGTTCACCGTACATCACTTCGTAAAATTTCCAATCGGTTACTGGTCCACCTGCCACGCCCGTAGTGAATACACCTGGCCGACGCAACATCAGTGAAATAGTCATAAATCCACCAAAGCTCCAACCGTGAACAGCCATGCGCTTCGAGTCAACAAAAGGCAATGAGCGCAAATAGTCTACCCCAATTATTTGGTCTTCAATTTCTGCAGTACCCACTTGACGGTGAATTTGGCTTTCAAAATCAAATCCTCGATGTGCTGAACCGCGATTGTCTAAGGTGAACACCAAATAGCCTTGCTCTGCCATCCAAAACATCCACAAATCGGCACCATACAACCAGGAATTGGTAATCATTTGTGCATGTGGACCGCCATAAACATATACCATCACTGGATATTTTTTATTGGGGTCGAAATTCGAGGGCTTTATTAATCTTGTGTATAAATCACTTCCATCGCTCGCTTTTAGTTTGTTAATTTCAACCGTTCCAATTTTGTAGTCTGCTAATTTTTCATCGGCTTTCACAAGTGTACTCAAAGTACGCCCTTTTAAATCTATAATTTTCGCTAAGTTGGGAACCGATCCCGATGAGAATTGATGAAAAATCAGCATGTCATTTGAGCTTATTTGAGCTCGATGTGTGCCTGGTTCTTTGGTGAGTTCAGTTTGAACTTTGGTTCTCAAATCCACCTGAAATAATTTTGTGTCCAATGGTGATACCCCTGTGCCCATGAAATAAATCAAGCGCCCATTCCTAGAAATTCCCTTGTATGACAAGGCTTCCCATTTATTAAAAGTGATTTGTTCTTTTGACCCATTCAGGTTGCAGAGATACAGATTTGTGTTGCCTGATTCCTCACTCATCCAAATGAATTGGTTGTTGTTGATAAAATAGGCAGGATGCTCTGGTTCAACATAGCGCTCATTTCTCTCTTCAAACAAAGTTTTTATAAAGAAGCCTGTTTGTGCGTCATACTGTTGCAAACGCATTTCTTGTTGGTTGCGCGTAACTTCTGCAATGAGCAGAAATTTTTCGTCGGTACTCCATGCAACATTGGTCAAATAGTCGTGTTTTTCGCCTCTTGGTTCAATGAACAGTATTTTTCCTGTACTCAATTGGTAAATTCCAACTTTGGGTTTTTCACTGGCCAATCCAGCCATAGGATATTTAATGAAATTTGGAACTCCTGGTGTTTTCGTGATATCCAAAAGAGGATAGCTTGCAACCTCTGTTTCATCTTTTTGATAAAACGCTAAGAAATTTCCATTGGGTGACCAAAAAATCCCATTGGTTATTCCAAACTCGCTTCGCGCAATGGCTTGTCCAGATACAATGTTTTCGTCTTTGTTGGATGTCACAGCTGTTTCTTTGTTATCGCGGAAGATGAACAAATTGTTGCTGCGGGTATAGGCCAAAGCATTAATAATTTCAGAATATTCGTCATTTTCAAACTCAAATGTAGG
>DIUF01000054.1 GCA_002422285.1 Flavobacteriales bacterium UBA6165
ATTCATGTAGGTGATGTGATTATGCGCATCGATGGACGGGAATTAACAACTTCTTCCGAATTGCTTGAGGAAGTAGGTAAGGGGAGTCCCGGGCAAAAAATGTTGCTCGAAGTTCGAGGAAAAAATGGCAAAACACGCGAAGTGAATGTTGTCCTATTAAACAGTGACGGAGACTTGAACTTAATCGTCAAAAAGAACAGCGAAGAGAAAATGAAAAAACTCGGCGCGAATTTTGCTGAATTGAATGCCAAAGAAAAACAAGAATTAGGCATTTCTTGTGGTATTAAAATTTCACAATTGAATGCTGGAAAATTGAAATCCCTCGGACTGAAAGAAGGAATGGTGATTTCAAAACTAAACAATCGTCCCGTTTGCTCTATTGACGATTTCAAAACCATTTTAGGAGAAGAACAAGACGGATTATTGATGGAACTCGTGATTTCAAGGAATCGCAAAGAGTTCATTGGCTTCGGGTTATGAAATCGTTATCCTAATTGTTGTTAAGAACGCGTTAATGTTAAAAAATAAATTTGTATCAACCGCTTTTTTTGCAGTATCTTTGCAGCCTCAAAAAAGCACATTATTACCATAGAATGAGACAGCTCAAAATAACAAAATCAATCACCAACCGCGAAAGTCAGTCCTTAGACAAATACCTTCAAGATATTGGTAGAGAAGAACTTATAACTGCCGAACAAGAAGTTGAATTGGCTAGAAAAATCAAAACGGGAGACCAACAGGCACTCGAAAAATTGACAAAAGCGAATTTGCGCTTCGTTGTTTCTGTAGCCAAGCAATACCAAAATCAAGGTTTGACTTTACCAGATTTAATCAATGAGGGTAATTTAGGTTTGATTAAAGCCGCACAAAAGTTTGATGAAACCCGCGGATTTAAATTCATTTCCTATGCGGTTTGGTGGATTCGTCAATCGATACTTCAAGCTTTGGCCGAACAAGCACGTATTGTTCGTTTACCATTGAATCAAGTTGGCTCACTAAATAAAATCAACAAAGCATTCTCTCGTCTAGAACAAGAATTTGAAAGACCACCTTCTGCTGAGGAATTGGCTGAGGCACTTGAGGTTCCAGAAGATAAAATCAAAGAGAGTTTGAATGTTGCTGGTCGTCATGTTTCCATGGATGCTCCTTTGTCATCTTCTGATGATGGTGGCACCTTGATGGATGTAATGCCTAACATGGATTCACCAAAAGCCGATTCTGAATTGATGGCTGAGTCATTGCAAAGAGAAATTGAGCGTTCTCTTTCAACTTTAACTGATAAAGAGCGTGAAATTATCCGTTTGTTTTTCGGTATTGGTATGAACCATGGTTTGACTCTTGAGGAAATTGGAGGTAAATTCAATTTGACACGCGAGCGTGTGCGTCAAATCAAGGAGAAAGCTATTCGCAGACTTCGCCACACTTCAAGAAACAAATTATTGAAATCTTATTTAGGATAAAAAGCTTGGGCACTTTTATGGTGCCCTTTTTTATAATTCCTTTTTTTAAATCTTAAAACGCGAAAAAAATGGCTTTAGAATTGGGCTACGAAACAGAATTACAGGAGCATGTAAAAAGAGAAAGAGCTGCTGTGAAATTGTCAAGCAAAACAGGACAGTTGTTGTATGACAAAGGTGTTGAATTGGTGTTGTTTAGAAATCATTTGATTGACACTACAATATCAGAGATTTTGGACCTTCATGACTATGCAAAAAAAGTGGTTCACAAACCTATAGATGTGTATACTACTGCGGACCTAGCAGAGGCATTACTTCAAATGGATTTGGCGCCTTCGAAGTTGGATATCGGTAAATTGGCCAGTGAGTGGTTGGAAAATCCATCAGGCTCAAAACTTGACTTTCTTCGTGGAAAGTTAGGTGGCTACACCAGTGGTGGAGGAAATAATATTGAACCGCGAGATGTGGTCTTGTATGGTTTTGGTCGAATTGGACGATTGGCAGCTCGAGAATTGATAAAGCAAGCGGGTAAAGGACAACAGTTACGGCTTAGAGCCATTGTTACACGGTCTTCATCTGAAAATGATTTAATTAAACGTGCTGCTTTGTTGAAAAACGATTCAGTGCATGGTGCTTTTAAAGGTACAGTTTCCGTTGATGCTGAGCGCCAAGCCTTGATTATCAATGGTCAAATTGTAAAAATGATTGCGGCTTCTAATCCTGAAGACATCGATTACACAGAATATGGCATCAACAATGCTTTGATTATTGATAATACGGGGGTTCTTACAACACGTGAGGCGCTTTCACGTCATCTGAAAGCCAAGGGGGCAAGCAAAGTTATTCTTACAGCTCCTGGAAAGGAAATTCCTAATATCGTTTATGGTATAAATCACAAAGATTTAGATTTAGAAAATGAGGATATCTATTCTGCTGCTTCATGTACCACTAATGCCATTACGCCAGTATTGAAAGTGATTAATGACAATTTTGGTGTAGAAAAAGGACATATTGAAACAGTTCATGCTTATACCAATGACCAAAATTTGTTGGACAACATGCATAAAAAACCGCGTCGTGGTCGCTCTGCTGCCATTAATATGGTGATTACCTCTACAGGTGCTGGAAAAGCTGTAACCAAAGTAATTCCTGAGTTCCAAGATAAATTAACAGCGAATGCTGTGCGTGTACCAACACCCAATGGTTCCTTAGCAATTTTGAGCCTGACATTAGATAAGCAAGTTACTTTAGATGAAATTAATGCATCTATAAAGGATGCCGCTCTGAATGGTGATTTGGTGAATCAGATTTTCTATTCCGTTGATGAAGAATTGGTTTCCACTGATATCATTGGTAATTCTTGTTGCTCGGTTTATGACGCTCCTGCTACAATTGTTTCAAAAGACGGAAAAAATGTGGTGCTATACACTTGGTATGACAACGAATTTGGATACACCAAACAAGTGATTCGCCTCGCCAAATATGTGGCTAAAGTTCAGCGTTTGATTTATTATTAATCGTTCTTGAAAATTTAAATTGAATGAGGGTTTTTGTTTGAAATCCTCATTTTTTTGTTCTAGTTCAATAAAATTTATCCTTGAGATGTGTAATGATTTCCTTTATTTGGGGTTCTAAATCATCACTGTCTGAATTATGAATGACGTAATCTGCAAGGGGAATCTTTTTATCGTCTTCCCATTGGTTATTCATTCTACTGATGACTTGATCTTGGCTAGTATTATCGCGGGTCATTATTCTTGAAATACGAATATTTTTGGGAGCAATCACGAGAATATTCACATCAAAATTTCTAAATGCTCCAGTTTCGAATAAGATTGCAGCCTCATTAAAGATGAGTTTTTTTTCGCAATTCAGTTCGGTGAATCTATTGAATGCCTCACGAACAGCAGGATGAACAATATCATTGAGTTGTGAAAGTAGTTTGCGATTTTGAAATACTTTTTCAGCGAGAAATGGTCGGTTGAGGTCATTGTTTATGTAGGCCTCAGGTCCAAAAATAGCTTTCACTTGTTTTATCATTTTGGGGTCATGCACCATCAGTTTTTTGCCTTCTTGATCAGAATAAAAAACGGGGTAGCCCAATTGCTCGATTACTTTGCAAACCGTACTTTTCCCAGAACCGATACCTCCTGCGACGCCAATTTGAATACAACCTGACTGATTAGAGTTCATCAGCCAATTCAACCAAACGGAAGGGAATATTGAGTAGGTGTTCGAAGTCTTCACCTGTTGCTTTCATTTCCTTATCCTCGAAAGAATAGTACCAATTGATATAAACATCAGATTTAATTCGATGGATGGTTTCTAGTTTTTTGAAAACCTCCAGAAGGCTTTTCGAGCTCACTTCACCAAAATAATCAAGTTGTACATGAGCAATTGTCACAGGGGCTGGATTTTCAATGTATTTATCCAAAGCATCAATAAGGATTTTGTAGAAATCTGGGTTATCTTTTATGATAGAGCGTCCTGCAAGTGTGATGTCACCTGTATCGTAATCCAAGATTATTTCAGGTGTTTTTTCAGTGGCGTATATATGAAGTCGATTCATGGCAATCTATAACATTTATTATACAAAAATAGAAAAATAATCCCTATTGAAATTCATACAAACAATACTTTATTAAATCTATAAGAAAACTTATTGATTTAGAATTGTTCGGCTAATTTCGAATTTAGTTTTAAATAATATTCGGTCCACATGAAAGTAAAAGATAGTTTAGAAATCATAAGCAGTAGGTATTAATAAATTATCTTTGTTTAAAATATTGCTCATGTCCACACATTTTAAACAGGAGAAAAGAGTTACCACCCACGTTTTGTCAGAAATGAAAGCTCGTGGAGAAAAAATTTCTATGCTTACATCTTATGATTTTTCGATGGCAAAAATTGTCGATGAAGCTGGGATTGATGTAATTTTAGTAGGAGATTCTGCATCCAATGTTATGGCGGGGCATGAAACAACGCTCCCCATCACTTTGGATCAAATGATTTATCATGCGTCTTCTGTAATTCGGGCAGTGAAACGTGCACTTGTAGTAGTAGATATGCCTTTTGGCTCCTACCAAGGGAATTCAAAGGAGGCCTTATCAAATGCTATTCGAATCATGAAAGAATCAGGTGGACATGCGGTAAAATTGGAAGGAGGAAGAGAGGTTAAGGAATCTATTGAGCGCATTATTTCTGCCGGAATTCCAGTTATGGGTCACTTGGGACTCACACCTCAGTCTATTTATAAATTCGGCACCTACACCGTTCGCGCCAAAGAGGAAGAAGAAGCACAACGCTTGATTGAAGATGCCAAAACACTAGAAAATGCTGGGTGTTTCGCCATCGTTTTAGAGAAAATTCCAGCGAAATTGGCCAAACAAGTTGCAGAAAGCGTTACCATTCCAATCATCGGTATCGGCGCAGGAAATGGCGTTGATGGACAGGTTTTGGTTATCCATGATATGTTGGGCATCAACAATGAGTTTAATCCAAGATTTTTGAGAAAATACGCTAATTTATACGACGTGATGATTCAAGCCTTTGATAGTTACAACATAGACGTGAAAAGTGGCGATTTCCCAAACGAAAAAGAGCAATATTGATGGTAGAAATTCTTTACGAGGACAACCACATCATTATCATCAACAAGCGCGCTGGAGATATTACCCAAGGCGATAAAACCGGCGACGACCCTGTGGGTGAAGAGGTGAAAACCTATATCAAAAAGAAATACAACAAGCCTGGAAATGTGTTTTTGGGCGTGGCGCATCGACTTGATCGTCCTGTTTCAGGCATATTGGTGTTTGCCCGAACATCCAAGGCTTTGGAAAGATTGAGCGCCATGTTTCGCGAAAAAGAACTTCAAAAAACTTATTGGGCAATCGTTGAGCGCACACCTGAAGTAGTACAAGGGACACTTACGAATTACATCGCCAAAAACCAAGAAAAAAACAAATCGCGCGTGGTCGATGCCAAACATAAAGACGGTAAATTGGCTAGTTTGAGTTACCGCACTTTGGCTAAATCCGATAAATATACCTTGTTGGAAGTGGATTTACACACAGGTCGCCACCATCAAATACGCGTTCAGTTGTCAAATATGGGTTGTATTATCAAAGGAGATTTGAAATATGGGGCTAAACGCAGCAACAACGATGGTTCGATTTCCTTGCATTCCCGTAAAATAAAATTTCAACATCCTGTATCAAAAGAACTTATTGAGGTTACAGCTCCATGCCCTAAAAATGATGCGCTTTGGGCATTTTTTGAATCACAAATGGAAAAATAACCATGCGGAATATCCTCAAAAATATCGACTTTCTTTTACCTGGTTTGATATCGATGATTTTGCTTGCTTGGCTCTTTCCTTTTCAGGATTCGTATGAGCAATATATTCCTTTTAATGCCATTAAGTTCTGGGGAGTTGTAGCGGTTTTCTTGCTCTATGGTATGAAACTTTCACCATCTGAAATGCGCAAAGATTTATTCAATTGGCGTTTGCATTTACTCACTCAAGGCAGTACATATCTGCTGATACCTGTACTTGTTTTGTTGTTTTATCCTGTTTTGGGTCAAGGGGAATACGCGAAATTTTGGCAGGCGGTTTTTTTTCTATCTGTGCTGCCATCCACCGTTACGATGTCGGTGATTTTTGTTGCTAAAACCAATGGCAATCTCGGTGGCGCCATATTCAATTCAAGTATTTCTGGATTTGTTGGGATTTTACTCACCCCGCTTTGGCTCAGTCTTTTCCTCAAGACACAAGGACAAGCTTTTGATGCATCCGACTTAATGATTCGCTTGGTTGAACAGATTGTAATCCCGATTATTTTGGGTATGATTTTGCGGCATTTTTTCACCAATCATGTAAAATGGGTTCTAACCAAACTCAAGCATTTCGACAAAATTATTGTGATGATGATTGTTTATGGCAGCTTCTCCAAGGCCTTCAATCAAGAAATGTTCGACTTGATTCCCACCGCGCAACTTATCGTTTTGATGGCTTTGGTGATATCCTTGCATCTCACTGTTTTCGAATTGCTCGGCTTTATCGGACGTTTGGTTAAATTGCCACATCGCGATCGCATGACCCTGACCTTTTGTGGCTCACAGAAATCACTTGTTCATGGCTCCGTTTTCGCAATATTAGTTTTCGATAGTCCCGAAATGCAAGTATTCGCCCTCTTGCCTGTTATGATTTACCACGCTTTTCAATTGCTTTTTGCCAGTTACAAATCGATTTATTGG
>DIUF01000080.1 GCA_002422285.1 Flavobacteriales bacterium UBA6165
TCTACCAACTGAGCTACTCCCGCAAGACTTTTGTCAAACCGTGAACCGTTCGTTCATTCGGGGTGCAAATATAAAGTCAATTTTTATTCGTGCAAGAAATTCTTGAAAAAAAATCCAGCGTTTTTTGTGTTTAATACCTCGAAACTATCAAGCGCGTGCTCAAATCACCTGATTGTTTTCTGATACTCAGCACATAAACGCCATTCGGCAAGTCGGAGATATCGAGTTGGAAACTGTGTTTTTGTGGATTCAACTGGCCGCCAAAAACTTCTTTCATCATAATTCCGGTGCTGCTGTAAAGCGCTAAGTTCACATATTCGTTTTCACTGGCAAAGCTTATTGTTGCCGAGTGCGATGCAGGATTCGGATAACAAAGCAATTCATGAACGTCGATTTCATTGTAGTTTTCGATTCCTACATTGCCATTACAAGCACGTGCAACAGGAATCAAATTTACCTGATGTTCGAACATCTCTTGCACATCTGTTTCGGAGACACCAAACCAATCGTGGAGCACTGAAGCGTATACATCACGGAAATCGTATTGCATTGGCACCCCGGCTTGACTCACAATCGTGTCTGAAATTACTGGGTTGTTGCCAATCACTTGAGCCGACAAACACGAACCGAATAAGAAAAGCGGCGCAGCATCACCATGGTCTGTACCGTTGCTCGCATTGGCAGCCACTTGTCGACCGAATTCCGAAAAGGTCATGCCTAAAACACGATCGCTCAAGCCCAAAAGCTGGATGTCATTCATGAAAGCATGGATGGCGTCGGAAAGTGTTTTGAGCAAATTGGCATGTGCTCCAGTGGTTGGACTTCCATTGATGACTTGCCCATCGTGGGTGTCGAAGCCATTTAGGTTCAAGATGTAAACCTTTGTTTGAGCACCACCAGAAATCAAACGCGCGATTTGTTTCAAATGCATCGCCATTGGGTTGTTGCTGTCGTATAGTGTAGACAAGGAATTACCGGCATTGTACACATTTTGAAGTGCTTGTCCATACTGGTCAGATTGCATAATCATGTTGTTGATATGCGTGATGTGGGCGCCATAATAACCTGTATGCACAGCGGTAACTCCTCCACCAATATTGAAATGCTGAGAAGGATCATCTGATGCAATTGAAAAATTCGAAACCAATCCTTGACAAGTTGCTGATACCTCATAGCCCATGCTCAGTGCGAAGGGATGTGGATAATCTGCATTGGGATAATTTGATGGATAATTTTGATGATCTGCCTGGAAATAACGACCTAGCCAACCAGTTGATGCTTCGTTTTGGATGTTGCCCGAAGTCCAAATGTCCATGGAGCGGAAATGACTTCTGTTTTGTTGCGGATAGCCTACATTTTGAATGACACCAAGTTTGCCATTTTGAAACATACTGGCCATGCCGCTCATGCTTGGATGTAGAGCTAAATTATTGTTATTGAGATTTATCAAGTTGTTTTGTGGGATGTGCAGATTTGGTCGTTGAATCACCAAGTTATCAAATTGGTCCAATGGAATCAAGGTGTTCAAACCGTCATTTCCACCGTTCAAGCGGATTAATACAAGGACACGATCTTCGCTGCTTCTACTTAATTTAAACAAATCTTGTGCAACAGCTTTCATTGGAATGCCATTCACAGCGATGCTCACTCCCGCCGCACCTAATGCTGATTTCTTTATAAAATTTCTTCTTTTCATTATGCTTCGTCTTAGGTTAGATTACATGAAATTCAGCCATTCGGTAAAAAGCAGCTAACATGTTACTCATACGTGTCTTGATTAAGTTGGCTTGTGCAGTATTGCTTGGATTGTTTTGGTAATTCTGATATTCCATTGTCCAAACTGCGCTTCCTTGACCATTATGAAGAAGAGTTCTTAAGTATAAGCGCTGCGTAGCATTCATAGGCTTACAACAAAACATAGATTCTAGTTCCAAAACTATCGCAAGGTCATCATTGGGGAAATCCAAATTATTCAAAAAGCCAAGTGAATCAATTTGAACCGCTTGACCGTTGATAACAGGTCCGGAAAATAAAAACCACCAAGCCAAACCAGACCGCTCTTTTATTCTTGCTGAATTGATCCATAACTGCGAATATGCAGGTGCCAAGAAGAACGGATACCATCCCGCCACTTCAGATGGTGAAGAGATGTTCATGCCGCTGTTTGCAGTAAGCCAATGCATATTGAAAAACACTTCTGTTGTGGTCAATAAATCGAAATTCAAATTGGTTTCAGTTGAGATGAACATGGTTGCCATAAAGTCACATGGGTCTTTTACCAAAGTTCCTCTCAAAGCCTCACTGAAGAAATGTTGGCTTGATAAAAGTGTTGTTATGGCCTGAGCAATATCATAGTTGTTTGCAATAATGATATCAGCAAGTGGCAAAACAATATTGGTGTTAACATCAGGTGTAATATCATAATTCACAAACCAACGGTACAGTTTTCTGCTGATATGACGCGCAACTTCATCTTGTTGGAAGATGATGTCAATCAGGTCTTTATACTCGTCATCACCATTGTCCGTAACGACTGCATTGTTGAATTTATCCGATAATTGCTTGTTGCCAGTATCATGTAGAATAGGAATGAATACAGATTGTGCAATAGCGCCATCATTTACTGTTCCAGCGTAATTTTGAATCGTCCAACCAGTTAAAACACGAGAGGCGGCTAAGATGTCATCTTCTGTGAAGTTGGTGTAATCGCCTGGCCCAATTTGCGGCCCTTTTCCGATGGTGTAGAGTTCAAACAATTCTCGCGCAAAATTTTCATTAGGAAAAAACTGGTTGTTGAAAGCCCCACTCAAGAAAAGTAACATTTCAGGATTGATGGTCATGTCTTTAACCAATTGTTTGAAATTCCCCATACAGCTGCTGCGAATCAAATTGATATATTGATAACCTATATTGGGCTCATGCTCCATGGTTACACCAAAATGATTCAGCCAAAATAGCGTCATTTTCTCCTTGATGGTCATTTCTCCAGCATACAATTTTTGGTTCATCCATGAGGTTAATGAAATTCGCCTCATAGCATCAACAACACCACCATTGGTATTTGGGTATAAATTATTTACCCAGGTTTGACCGGAAGGTGTCAAGGGATCGTCGTTGTTATAAGCTACGGGAAAATCGTCTGGACTGAGATTCAACAACGCATTGATTGTTGCAGTTAAACCATTGGATACAGACCAGTTGATGTGTGATTTTTTGTAACCAACCACCGTGCGTTTTAGCAGGTGAGTGGCCTCTGTTTTGGTCCATGGACCCGAATATGGCGCTAGAGACATTTGCTAGGTTTTGAAATGACCCAACAAAAATAGCAGAAAAAATGAATTAAGGAAAAACAAAAAACTATTTGAGATTAGAGAACAACTCACGCATAATCTTGCCGCGTCCTGTTGGCATATCAACATTTAACAAGAGCGCAATTGTTGCAGGAATATCAATGAGTTCGTGGTTGGTATTTTCAAAAGCAAGTCCCTGTTGAAAGTCTGGTCCTAAGGCAAGAAGAAATATGCGTTTGTTGCTTTCTGTTCTCGGACCATGGGAAATAAAACCGTCTCTAAAACCATCTGCATTTCTACCGTGATCTGTTGTGATAAAAAGTGTGGTTTTGTCTTTCATTTCGGGGTGATTTTGGATCATTTCCCAAAGTTCTAAAGCATATTCGTCCGACTTTTTGATGGCATTGATGTAGCCATCCCAGCGATTGGCATGGGCGTTGGCATCGGGTGCAAGTAAATTCACAAGCATCAATTTTGGTGCATAGGTGTTGATGACCTGTTTTACTTTAATCCATGTGAAGTGATCGCCCACATAATCTTTTCCATTGCCATTTAATCCGCAAAATGTATGGGGTTGATACAAATCGTTCCATTTTTTATGCACTGTATTTCCCAAAATAGACAGCTTTCCTTTGCTCGAAATCACCCAAAGTTTGTCTTTGTGTATTTCGTATTGCTTCATGTAATATTGAAATATGGACGGATATCGTGGCAATTGACTGCCGTTGTTTTTTATGCGTTGATAACGACCAGTTGTCATGGCTGTATGACCTGCATTGGTCGTGGTTCGCTTGGTGTTTGCCCTGAAATTGGTGTTCAAAACGCCTTGAGGAGCAAGTTTATGTTTCAAGTTGGGTACATTTTGGAATGTGCTATCACCAAAAGTTTCTGTATGTCGCACACCGTCAATCACCAAAATGATGACATATTCCGTTTTGAATTTGTTTTGTGCCAAGCTTGGTAAAACAAACCATAGTAAAACTAGAATTGTAAAAATTCGCATATCGTTAAATTTCAAGGCAAAGGTAGTCACAAAGACTCAATGCTTTGGTTGTGGAAAAATGATTTAACATGAGTTAGTATTTTTTTATCCTGAAGAAGAACAGTGCCGTTCAATTCTTCCATTTGCCCATTCGCTCTTTTATAAATCGTAACTTTGCGCTTTCAAATTACATTATGAGTTCAGATTCAGGTTATATTTTTGGTGTTCATGCAGTTATAGAAGCTTTGCGTTCGGATGCCATCATCAATAAAATTCTCATTCAAAAAGGCATGGATAAGCAATTGTTCATCCAGTTGAAAAATGAATTGAAAGGGCAAACACATCAATTGCAGTTTGTTCCCATTGAAAAAATCAACAAGATTTGCAAGCAAAATCACCAAGGTGTTCTGGCTTTTATTTCGCCGGTGGAATACTTCCAAACGGTGGATATCATCGAAGAATTGCTTGAAAAAGGCAAGCAACCTCATTTTTTAATGTTGGATAGAATCACCGATGTGCGCAACTTTGGAGCCATCGCCAGGACCGCTGAGTGTATGGGTGTTGATGCCATTATTATTGCTGCCAAAGGCGCGGCTCAAATCACTCCTGATGCGATTAAGACTTCATCTGGCGCTTTAAGCAGAATTCCAGTTTGTCGCGAAGACCATCTGCAAGATGTGTTGCTGATGATGAAGCAATACGAGTTGAAAATTATTGCTTGTACGGAGAAAACGCCTCACTTGGTTCCCGACACGAATATGCTCGGAGGCTCTGTAATCATTATGGGTTCGGAAGAGGATGGTATCTCTCAGGAATTATTGAAATTGGCAGATGTCCGCGCAAAAATCCCGATGATGGGTGCAATTGCGTCTTTGAATGTTGGCGTTGCTACAGGCATTGTTTTGTACGAGAAAATGATGCAGGAAAAGGCTAGGGTAGAGTAAGTTTTTCCATCTCTAGTTTTATTGTGCTACATTTGCCCAAAGCACAAGCGTATTTTGATTTCAAGAGAAAATATTGGGGGTTTTGTTCAAAAGCATGGTCTTTTTTTGGCTTTGTTGCTTTTTGGCGCGGTACTGAGAATCTTGTTTATCTCCATTCAAGGACTTTCTCACGATGAACTGAGCGCTTGGAATCGCATCGGCGACTACGATTTTTGTGGCGTTTTGGAATACGGCGTAAAACCCGATATGCACCCCGCTTTTATGCAAATTTTGCTTCAATATTGGGTGCAACTTTTTGGCGATTCTGAATGGGTTCTTCGCTTACCGAGCACACTTTTTGGACTTGCTGGCATCACATTGATGTATCATTTTTCGCTGCGTTTTCTCACCAAAGAAGTGGGTTTGTTTGCCGCAATTTTGATGCTTTTTTTGGTGTTTCCCATTCTACACACATCGCTTGCTCGTCCCTATGCGTCTGGGTTTTTCTTTATTTTACTTCAATTGCTTGGCATTTTTAAATTGGAACACAGCCGCATTCGCAAACAGTATTTTTGGTCTTCAACTTTCATTCTCATTGGAGCTACAGGCGCCATCTATTCCCATTATTTTGCAGGATTAATGGCTGGAATTTTAGGTTTAACGTCGCTCTTTTATGTGGCAAAAAATCGTTGGATTTATTTGATTACCGCTGGATTGCTCACCTTGCTTTTATTTTTGCCTCATTGGGAAATCACCAAAGAACACCTTTCTCGCGATGGTCTGGGTTGGTTGGGTGCTCCAGAGCCCCAATGGTTGTGGGATTTTATGGTCCAGTTTTTCAACAACAATGTGTTTTTCCTGCTGCTTTTTCTTGCCGCACTGACTTATCTACTTATTCGTCAGAAATTCAAAATCAAAGCTGAATATCGCTTTCTGATTGTTTCATTCTTTGTCCTTTACTTTTTCTCCCATTTGATTTCTCTTTTATATACCCCAATTTTGCGTGAACCCGGCGTGCTCATGATTCTCCCGCTCTTGTTATTGGGCTTAGGTGGACTTCTAAAAACCATCCCAAAACGCATTTTTAATCTGGGTTCTATTGCCCTTTCTGCGCTTTTAGTCGGACATTCTTTCTATCCAGGTGAATTATTAAAAACTGTTCATTTTGAGCCCTTTAGAGAAATGACTGAGCTAATGAATGAAGCTGACGAACAATTGGGTCAAGATAAAATTTTGCGCTTGTGTAATGTGACCAATATCAATTACCTGAATTATTATACACGAAAAAATGGTGCAAGTTTAGATTTTGAAATGACCATCATTGAAGAGATTGACGAAATCCATCAATTGGCACAAATCGTTGCCAAATCGGACAAGGAATACTGTATGTTGGCGCGTACCAATCGGGCTCAAAATGTAATTCAATTGGAGATTATTCGATATTTCTTTCCCGAAGTTGTTATGCATCAAGAGTTTTTTAACGCCAATTTCACCGTTTGGAAGCGTGGTGGATTCAGGAATCGGAAATTTTCGAAAGGCATCAGTGAATCAACGCATCCCGGGTTTTTCAAGGAATGGAATTCGGACACCACAAAAACAGAGTTTGTTGGTGATTTAAGGATTCCATGTAGTGTTTTCAATGGCGTGGATGGCTATCTTCTTTTTATGGCTGACGGCTGGGTTGATTCCACAATTGAATCTTTGAATTTTGTGGTTGTTGCAGAGAGAAATGGAGAATTGCTGAAAGATGGCGAAAACGTAATCTTGTATCAGGCTTGGGATCAAAAGCAATTGCTTCAAACTACTGGAAATAGAACGTTTTTTACGGCTGTTGAAATCCCGAAACAATTATTTGATTCTGATGTGCTGCATATTTACTTTTGGAATCGTAACTTTGTTCAAGTCAAAATTGAAAAACCGAGAATTTATGTGGTACAAGCAGGTCTTTAGTGTTGTGTTATTGCTCGTTGTATCAACGCAAACCAACGCGCAAATCAACAAACGTATGAAACGTTTCATTGGGACGTGGGAGTACCAGGAAATTCGTGGTTTTGAAGTGTGGAGCGCCAATGGAAATGAGCTTTCGGGTCAGGCTTATCGCATTAAGAATGACAGGGATACCGTGTTAATTGAAAACATGCGTGTTACCCTCGAAAATAAAAAATTGGTTTTATATGCACGGGTGATTGGTCAAAATGAGGGCAAGGAAATTCGTTTTGAAGAATCTAACAAAACAAAATACTTGTTTGTCAACAATACACACGATTTTCCGAAATCAATATATTACCAATTCAAATTTTTGAGAAGGAAAAAAGTTGATGTTCGCTTGAATCACCCGCATAAAGACACGCATACCAAGCCACTAACCTTGGTTAGAAAAAAATGATTTTGACCTTAGGTTTATAAAACCACAAAGACAAAAAGTGTGCAAAGTTTCACTAAATGTTTTCATCTAAATACTCCTTTGTGCTGAATTTTGAGTATTTGTGACAAATTTAGACACATCAACTCTGAGCATTTACAAAGTTGTTTATTAAAGATTGATTCAATAAATTATCTCAGGGATTTCCATGAGATTTTCTATTCTTGTTACTGAACGCACATTTTTATATTCGCGTTTTGGGTCGAATAAAATGCCTTGCATACCAACCTGATTTGCACCTAATACGTCCGTTTCTAGGTGGTCGCCAATCATAGCAGAGCTACTTGCTTTTGCACCCGCTTGTTTCATGGCTTCATGGAAAATTTTTGGGTCAGGTTTGTTAATTCCAATGGTATCTGAGCAAATCACCACATCGAAATAAGACTCCAAGTTCGATTTTTCCAGTTTCAAATGTTGTACTTCGCTAAAACCATTCGTGATTACATGAAGTTTTTTGCCCCGTGATTTAAGTTCTTCTAAGGTTTCTATAGTGTTTGGAAATAATTGTGTTAGGTGTGGACAAAGAGCGATGTAACTTTCAGAATATGTTTCAGCAATTTTATAATCATCAATACCATATTTGTCTAGCGCTCGCAAAAATCGACCAACGCGCAACTCTTCTTTGGGTAATAAACCTTGTCTATATTCACTCCACATTTGTTCGTTGATGCGCTTGTAGTCCGAGATGAAAGCCCTTTTGTTGTTGATGAAAGTACCTAAATCGAGTTTATCAAAAATTTGAGAAAGTGCCTCATGAGAATTTTGGTCAAAATCCCACAATGTTCTGTCTAAATCAAAAAATACATGATCAATAATCATATCCAATAGGTGATGATTGTGGCAATGAAGCCATTGGTCGCCAATCCTGCAATAATAATTGGAAAGAACAGAGGCTGTTTGCCATAAAATTTTGTGGCAATAACAGTTCCAACAGGCACGCTAAGTATAAAAGGAAAAAAGAAAGCGCAAACGAAAAAGCCAAATCTTCGTCGAGTTTTTACTATAATTTTATTGGTTCGGGTAAATTTCTTAGGTTCGAAATATTCAAATCCCATTGCCAACGCATTTGTTCTGCGCATGCGCCTTTTATCCGCATTGCGTTTGAGTAGTTTGTAGGTGAATTTGAAAAATAAGAATGAAGTAAAGATGCCGCCACAAATTAACGAGAGGTAAGTTTCCAAAAAACTTAAACCTACTGCTTTGCCATACACGGGGGCAAACATAAATTTTACTGAGGACAAGGCCGCCAGAATGAAATAATGATAAACCATGATTAAATTTTTTCACCAAAGGCCAAGTCTCCGGCATCGCCTAATCCTGGAACAATATACGATTGGGCAGTGATCTCGCTATCGACAGCCGCAACCCAAATTTCTGTATTGGCGGGCATGTTTTTTTTGACATAAGCTAAGGCTTCTTCGGATGCAATCGCAGAAACAATATGCACCATTCTTGGCTTACCATAAAGCAGAAGGGCTTTATAAGCATTGACCATTGATCGTCCTGTTGCCAACATTGGGTCGCACAAAATCAAATCTCGCTTATCTATGTTAGGGGAAGCGAGATATTCAATGAGAATGTCATATTCCTCATTGTTTTTGTGTTTGCGGTAGGCAGAAATAAATGCCGATTCAGCCTGATCAAAATAATTCAGCACACCCTGATGAAGGGGTAGTCCAGCGCGTAAAATAGAAGCAATGATAGGTTCTTCGTGCAAAATATGCATTTCTTTTTCACCTAAAGGTGTCTCTATTTTTTCGATGACGTATTTCAATTTTTGAGAAAGTTCATAGGCCAAAACTTCTCCAACACGCTCCATATTTCTTCTGAAACGCATCGGTTCACGTTGAATATCAACATCTCGCATTTCATAAATAAACTTGTTTAAAATGCTATTCTTATCGCCAATTCGATGTATCATAATAAGTAATTGAGTACACTAACAATGAAACGCTAATGTACTCAATTTATCGAATGATTACTGCAAAATCAAAACTTTATTATCTGAGCAAATTGAAGTGTCCACGTATCAGTTGATGCTTGTCTTTGAAAAGCTCTTTGTATTGAATTTGCCAAATATAAGTGCCTTCAGGACTTGGCATGCCTCCATAGGTGCCATCCCAACCAAAGCGTGCATCGTTCGATTCGAATACAATTTCACCCCATCTGTTGAAAATGACAAAATTGAAGTTGTATATGTCGAAGCCTGCAGTAAATATAGGCAGGAAAATAGGATTGAACAAGTCGCCATCAGGAGTAAAAGTATTGGGGACATAGAATATCACCTGGTTTTCGACAACAATGAGTTGAGTGATTGTGTCGGTACAGCCATTCGCATTTGCCACAACCAATGTTGCGTAATAGTTTCCGGCTTCTTGTGGATAAGTATATGATGGATTTATTTGGTTGCTATTACCACTGCCATCCCCAAAATTCCATTGAGACGTTGTAAATCCACTAGATGCATTAGTGAAATTTACTGTCGGATCAAAAGTTGTAACATTTTGCGGGTGAATAATGAAATTGGCACTAGGTTCAGGATAAACGCATACAATATCAGGTATGGTTAAACTCGATTGACATCCACTTGCGCTCGTTATCTGCAGAGACACATCATAACAACCGTAAGAATTGTATGTTCCTGTTACAGACCCACAATTATTTATTACAACTCCATTTCCTAAATTCCATTGGCATGAACTTCCGGCAACGATGCTATTGTTAGAGAATAATACATTAACAGGCGCACAACCATTTTCGATATTAGAGGTAAAGCTAACCTCTGGCATAGGATTTACAACTAGATTCAAAGTTGCAATAGAATCACAGCCAAAACTTGATGTTAGTGTGATTGATGTTGAGCCAGAATTAGAGAGAGATAAACCATTCCAAAAGTAAGGCGCTTGATTTTGGCAAATTTGAACGTTTGTTGTGCTTGAGAGCACATTAAGGACTGTTAAATTTAGAAAAGCCAAAGAATCACATCCTGCGGTATTGGTAAACAATGCTTGATGCTGTCCCGGGTTGTTGATTGAAAGACCGTTCCAAGAATAGGGTAAGTTGTTAGAGCAAATAGAGACATCAGTTGTACTTTGACTAGGGTTATTAACGATGATGGTTAAATTAGTTTGTGTTGCACATAAACCAGGAGCAGGAGTGAAAGTGTAACTAGTGGTAGCTGCATTATTAATCGCTGGAGTCCAATTCCCGCTGTATCCATTCAGCGATGTTGTGGGTAATGCAGGAATGTTATCACCACTACAATAAGGGGCAACACCGGCAAAAGTTGGGGTAATATTAGGGTTAATAGTTATAGTTTGCGTTGTTGTTGTCGCACATAATCCGGGATTTGGCGTAAAAGTATAAGTTGTTGTTGTAGCATTATTGATTGCTGGCGCCCAAGTACCATCATAACCATTTAATGAAGTTGTAGCAAGAGCAGGAATAGATGCACCTGCACAAAATGGTCCACTTTGGTTGAAAGTAGGGGTGATATTTGGATTGATATTGATGGTTAAAGTAGTTGTTAACGCGCATTGCCCAGCCGTTGGT
>DIUF01000039.1 GCA_002422285.1 Flavobacteriales bacterium UBA6165
GAAGAACATCCTGGTGAACCTGAAAAGTTCAAAAAGGAATGGGATACTTTCAATTTGTGGCCTTTGGTAATGAAAAACGACGATGATGTGGTTCGTGCTTATTCCATGGCGTCTTACCCAGCAGAAGGTCGAAGAATCATGTTGAATGTGCGCATTGCTACGCCACCTTGGGATAGAGCTAGAAATGGTTGGATGAATGTAAACCCTGGCGTGGCATCTTCTTACATTTTTGCTTTGAAGCCAGGTGATAAAGCTATGATTTCAGGTCCTTACGGTGAATTCTTCATTAACGAATCTGATGCTGAAATGTTATATGTCGGTGGTGGAGCTGGTATGGCGCCAATGCGTTCGCACTTGTATGAATTGTTCAGAACATTGAAAACTGGTCGTAAAGTTACTTACTGGTATGGTGGTCGTTCGAAGCGTGAATTGTTCTACATTGAACATTTCCGTGCTTTGGAGCGTGACTTCCCGAATTTTAAATTTTACATTGCACTTTCAGAGCCGATGCCTGAAGACAATTGGCAGGTAAAAGCAGATATTGATGCTCCTGGTGATGGTTTTGTCGGATTCATTCACCAAGTTGTGATAGACCAATATTTGACCAATCACGAGGCTCCAGAAGATATTGAAGTGTATTTCTGTGGTCCTCCAATGATGAACAATGCGGTTACCAAAATGTGTTCAGACTGGGGTGTTCCAGATGAAAACGTGAGATTTGACGACTTTGGTGGATAGATCTATTATCAAACTGAATCGTTTTTAAACACTAAAAAAGCTTCTCGAAAGGGAGGCTTTTTTAGTGTTTATGTCATTAGCCAAACGCCTTTTGCGATAAATGCTTATTAGCGTTTCCGAGAATTTTCGAAGAAAAGGGCTTATGCTATTTATCAGTATGCATCCATAACCTTGTTAACGACTTGTTAAAGATATGCTTGCAGTAAAATGCTGTTCTATTTTTGCTTCGAAATAAAACTAAACCCCATGACTAAGAACTTTATTTTCTCCCTGATTTTTACAGTAGTTGCGACGACAATTGGTTTTGCACAAACTTCTGGACCAGCTATCGAAGTGAACAAAGAAATCCATGATTATGGTATGGTTGAATATGCTGGAAACGGTGTTTGCGAATTTGTGGTAACCAATACAGGCACAGAGCCTTTAGTGATTACAGGTGCAAAAGCTTCTTGTGGTTGTACTGTGCCTAGCTATCCTAAAGAGCCTATAGCTCCGGGAGAATCAGCGGTAATCACAGTAAAATACGATACCAAAAGACCTGGTAGCATCAACAAGAGTATTAAAATAACTTCAAATGCTGTGAATGCTTCTGAGAAAGTTATTTACATCAAAGGACAAGTGCAACAACAACCAGTTGACCCTAGTCAAACGGGTAGTACAGGTACGCCCAATAATGGAGGTCAGCCGACTACGCCTTCAGGTGCAGGTGCAGCTTTACCTGGGAGAGGATAAAACAGGCTTACAAAAATATTTTTCGATTAGTAATCACCCTAAAAAAGAATTTTTAGGGTGATTCTTTTTTATCCCTTTCGTGTTTTTGAATAGTTTTCCAAGTTCCAAATCTCTCTTTGAGATCATCTTTGAATATTTCCACCGAAGTATTCAAATAGCGTCATTTTAACTAAAAACCAGCTAAAATCTGTGCTTATAATTGATTTGGAATATTTGGAATTTAGTTTCTGATTTCTATTCGAGACCATAGGATAAAAGAAAAAGGATATGACCTCCATCACATCCTTTTTCCAACCTAAACCTAAAACCAAAAATTATGAAAAAACACTTGAATCAAATTATAAGTTACTTTACAGAACTATAGCTGATTCACAATACAAAGTTACAGCAAGCTTTCTATTGTTTTTATTAAAAGAAGTTAAATGTGTTTTTCATTTAGTGAATGGTAGGTTTACGGAAGGTAACCCAACAATGTTGAATCAAATTGTTGAAAGTTTAGCTTGTTGTAGCATATAAATTAGTTTGTTCAATAAATTATTATTTTTAATCAAAGTTTTATAACTCTGTTTATGACTTCTTTTATTTACTGTGGTGATTGAGAGCATCACTGAAGGTTTGCGTCATGTTTTTCAGTTGATCAATCTGCTAGATGAATTGATTTTTGTTCGCAAATTAAAAAAATGATTACTTAAGTTTGAGATTAAAGGAAAATATACTACTTTTGCAGTCCAAAATTTAAAAAGAGCTATATGTACGCAATTGTAGAGATAGCAGGGCAACAATTTAAAGTTACTAAAGACCAGCGTGTAATTGTACACCGTTTGGATGCAGCAGAAGGCGACAAACTTAAGTTTGACAACGTTCTTTTGATTGACGACAACGGAGCAATCACAGTAGGCGCCCCAGCTATAGACGGAGCTTCAATCGAAGCGAGTGTTAATCGCCACTTGAAAGGTGATAAAGTGATTGTTTTCAAAAAGAAAAGACGTAAAGGTTACCGCGTAAGAAACGGTCACAGACAGTCTTTCACTGAGATTACAATCGGAAAAATCGGAGTTAAGAAAGCTGCTTCTAAAAAAGCTGCTGAAACAACCGAAGAAGAAAACGCATAATTTAGAATCTGAGCTTAGCTCATAATATTAGAAATCATGGCACATAAAAAAGGAGTCGGTAGTTCTAAAAACGGTCGCGAATCAGAAAGTAAACGCTTGGGCGTTAAAATCTTCGGTGGCCAACCTGCTATTGCTGGTAACATTATTGTTCGTCAGCGTGGTACAACTCATCATGCTGGTGCAAATGTAGGTGTTGGTAAAGACCACACGTTGTTTGCGTTGAGCGATGGAATGGTAGAATTCCGCAAAAAAGCGAATAATCGTTCATATGTTTCTGTTGTTCCTTTCGAGACAACGGAGGCTTAATTGAATACGAATTAAGATATTAAGGCGATTCCATTATGGGGTCGCCTTTTGTCGTTTGTAGAATCATTTACTGTACTTTTGTATCATGTATTTAAAGCGTCTCAACCTTATTCAATTTAAAAATTACGGAGAAACCGCCATTGATTTAATTGATGGTGTGAACTGTTTTGTTGGTCACAATGGCGCTGGAAAAACAAATGTCTTGGATGCTGTATACTATTCTAGTATGTGTCGTTCTTATCTGAATCCTATAGATAGTCAAAACATTGCTTTTGATGAGAGTTTTTTTATTATTCAGGCGCTTTGGACCAAAGCTGATCGTGAAGATGAAATTTATTGTGGCGTAAAACGTGGACAAAAAAAAGTATTCAAGAAGAACAAGGTTGATTATGAAAAACTCGCCGACCATATTGGACAATTTCCAACGGTCATGGTTTCGCCTTATGATACCGATTTGATTTCCGAGGGTAGTGAGGTTCGAAGAAAATGGATGGATGGTATTATTAGCCAATTTGATCGACCTTATTTAGATGCATTGATGCGTTATAATGCCATTTTGGAACAACGCAATGCGCTGTTGAAAAATGTCGCTAAGACCGGTCTTTTCGATGCCGAATCTATGGAAGTTTGGGACGAACAATTGGTAGAGCGAGCGAAAATTATTTACAAAAAACGCAAGAACTTCATTGAAAAATTTACGCCGCTTTTGCAGCGCTATTTTGCTGAAATTGCTCGTAGTGATGAACAAATCGACTTTGTTTACAAATCACAATTGGATGAAGCCAACTTTGATGATTTATTGAAGCAAAATGGGGATAGAGATAAAATCTTGGGATACACCACAGCAGGTATTCATAAAGATGATTTGGTTTTCCAATTGCATGGGCACCCCATTAAAAAAGTGGGTTCACAAGGTCAGCAAAAGTCCTTTTTAATTGCCTTAAAATTGGCTCAATTCGATGAGTTGACTTTAGCCCTTGGTGTGAAACCTATTTTACTCCTAGATGATGTGTTTGATAAATTGGACAACGAGCGAGTAACGCAACTCATGAAATTGGTTTCTGAACATAAATTTGGACAAGTTTTAGTAACCGATACAGATGAAGACCGTGTTAGGGCAATTTTTGCCAAAATTGATGTGCCTATGCGTTTGTTTCATGTTGAATCTGGAAAATTATTATGTCATGAACAAGAAACGACACACTAACGAATCAACGCTAGGTGAAGCCATTAACCGACTGCTCAAGGCCTATCGCATTGACGGTAAAATGAAAGAAATGGACATCATCAATGGCTGGGAGGAGATGATGGGAAAGGCCATCGCGCTTCGTACCACGAATATTTATATCCGTGAGGGTGTTCTTCATTTAAGTATTTCTTCTCCTGTGATGCGCGATGAACTCAAGTTTGGTAAGCAAGTGATCATTGAGCGTGTGAATCAGGTGGCTGGAGCGGGTTTTATCCGGGATGTTTGGTTTGATTGATTAACATACTGACAAAATGTCTCTGATAAAATTCTGGCAACAAGTTTGACCAAATCGAACATATCCATTAATTTAGCACAATTTTAATTTAAACTAGAAATCATGGCAGTTGAAATAACAGACAGCAATTTTTCAGAAGTAGTAACAAACTCTGACAAACCAGTAGTAGTTGATTTTTGGGCAGCTTGGTGCGGCCCATGTAGAATGGTTGGTCCATTGATCGAAGAAATGCATGGCGAATACGATGGCCGCGCAGTTGTAGGCAAAGTTGACGTTGACCAAAATCCTGGCGTATCTGCTCAGTTTGGTGTACGCTCTATCCCAACAATTCTTTTCATCAAAAACGGTGAAGTAGTAGATAAAGTAGTTGGCGCAGTTCCAAAAGCAACACTTACCCAAAAACTTGATGCGATTTTGTAATTGCTTAAAGTCAAAAAAATTGAATGCTCGGCTTAAGGTCGGGCATTTTTTTTGGCTTCTTGTGTTATATAGGAATGCGTTTCCTTTAAAATTGTATTTTTGCGCCTAATAAAACGATTGTAAACAATGTCTCACGGAATTAAACCAGGTGTTGCCACGGGCGACGATGTTCAGAAAATATTTCAATGGGCTAAGGCTAAAGGTTTTGCATTGCCTGCGGTGAATGTGACAAGCTCTAGCACCGTGAATGCTGTTATGGAAACGGCTGCAAAATTGAATGCTCCGGTTATCGTACAGTTTTCGAATGGTGGTGCACATTATTTTGCTGGTAAAGGTCTGAAGAATGATAACGAACAAGCTGCAATTGCAGGTTCTGTGGCTGGTGCGAAACATGTACATGCTTTAGCAGAATTGTATGGCGCAACGGTTATTTTACATACAGACCACTGTGCTAAAAACCTCCTTCCTTGGTTTGATGGTATGCTTGAAGCAGGTGAGAAATTCTTCGAAGAAACCGGAAAATCACTGTACAGTTCACACATGTTGGATTTGTCAGAAGAGCCAATTGAAGAAAACATAGAATTGTGTAAGCATTATTTGGCGCGTATGTCGAAAATGGGCATGACCTTGGAAATTGAATTGGGCATCACAGGTGGTGAGGAAGATGGTGTAGACAACACAGATGTAGACAGCTCAAAATTGTACACACAACCTGAAGAAGTGGCCTATGCTTATGAGGAATTGAAAAAAGTTTCAGACCGTTTCACAGTGGCTGCGGCTTTCGGAAATGTACACGGTGTTTACAAGCCAGGTAATGTGAAACTGCAACCGATTATCTTGAAAAATTCGCAAGAATATATTCAGCAGAAATTCGGGACAGGTCACAATCCAGTTGACTTTGTTTTCCACGGTGGTTCGGGCTCTTCTTTAGAAGAAATCCGCGAAGCCATCGG
>DIUF01000011.1 GCA_002422285.1 Flavobacteriales bacterium UBA6165
AATCCCAAATCCAGAAAGGTTCTTGCTTCGCCTGTACCCAAATTGTAAATGCCACTTTCAGGTTTGTTGTTCATCAAAAATTGACACACTTTCACTACATCTTTCACGTAAATGAAATCGCGTAATTGTTCGCCATCTTTAAAATCAGGATTGTGAGAACGGAACAACTTCAATTCGCCTTTTGCGGTGATTTGGTTGAATGCGTGGAAAACAACAGAAGCCATTCTGCCTTTGTGGTATTCATTGGGACCATAAACATTGAAAAATTTCAAACCAGCCCAGAAAGGAGGCGTGTTTTTTTGCTCCAAAACCCAAATATCGAAGTCATTTTTCGAATCACCATAGGGATTCAAAGGCTTCAATTTTGGTGTCAAAGCGTGGTCGTCTTTATAGCCCAATTCGCCCAAGCCATAAGTAGCTCCTGAACTGGCATAGACCAGCGGGATTTGTTTCTCGGTACAAATTTTCCAAACTTTTTTGGAGTAATTGAGGTTTAAGTCGTCAAAAATTTGTTTGTCAAATTCCGTGGTATCTGTTCGAGCGCCGAGGTGAAATACAAAATCCACCTCATGGGCAAATTCATTCAACCAAGTATGGAAATCGCTACGTGAAACTTTGGCAATCAGTTCTTTTCCAGCGAGGTTGTTGTCCTTCTCGTGCTTGGAAAAATCGTCAACGACCACAATGTCACCTCGACCAGCTGCATTCAATTCACTTACCAAACAACTCGCAATAAAACCCGCAGCACCTGTTACAACTATCATAGAAAATTCTTTGCGGCGAAGATAAGGATTATTGGATTTCAGGAGATTGCACTTCTCGCTAATTATCCAAAATTTTCAACTGGTCTTTTAATTCTGCCACACTTACGGTTTGCCAGGCAATTTCATGAATTTTGTCGCTGGTGTTTATGTTTCTGATGCATATTTTCGGAATGCCATCCGTATATGATAGTGACACTAAAATCGCGTCTTGGTCTTTGAGTACTTTGGCAAATCCGAATTCGCCATTCATGTCTGAAACAGGATAGATAACTCGACGTTCTTTGAAAATGAGTTTGGCATCAACAGATATTGAGGTTTTTATCGGCAAACGAACGGCAATAAGTTGCTCTGGCGGAAAACTCATAAATTCATCGATATTGGCCCATTTCATCTGTTGATTGGCGAAAACTAGGTAACCCAATTCTTGCATATTTCCTCTACCGTCCTTCAAATTGTTCATCATATTGCTGCGTTGAATTTTATCTAATGTGTCGTTGAGTTCGGCTACTGTTTTTACACCCAAGCTGTCCATTAATTTTTGATTCATAGCGCCATAAACCGTGCGCATATTTGATATGCCATAATCGCTTTGCAATACTCGAATAAGTTCACAACGATAACGAGCTTTTTTCGATTTTCCTTTTTTTCTTTTTGGATTGATAAAGCTTCTGATTTTACAAAAGAAAAACGGACAATCATCTGTGCGGATTCTCATTTCCATCAAATAGCAGTCGTTGAATCCCATGAATTCCGCTGAGCGGCGATTTCGTCGTCTTATTCTTTTCTTTTTTGCACTCCATTTTTTAAAATGTCGCAATCGCTTTTCTCTTTTAATTTTCTCTTGTTGCGGAATCCAATCAATCATGCGATTGTCCCATTTGCCTATAAAAATTTGCATTTTTTTCTTCTCTTCGTCCACAGGTACAAAAGCAACGTAGTCCATCCCTGGTCTGAGTGAAAGTTCATTGCTGTCCTCATCGAATGCCGTCACGAAAAGCATGCCTTGTGTTTCTAAAATTTGTCCTCGCGATGTGGTAGACAAATTCTCCATGATGATATCGGAATTGCTAAATGATTCTTTGACTTGAATTTTAACCAATCCTCTGGTTTTGAATGAATTGGCTCTGAAATAAATCACCGTCCCATTCTGGCATCGGAAAGCGGTATCTTTACTGGTGTCGAATATAAATTCTTGAGGTGTTGTCCGCAATAGTTTGTAGAGCGAGAGAATATCGTTGGTGTCAGCAGGAATTATTTCTTCTTCTATTTGTTCAAATAAGGTGTAGCGTACCACAATTTCAACGCGGCGATTCAATTTTCTGTATTCAGGGTCGTCTTTTGCTGTTAGCAGTTTCATTTTGCCATGTGCTTCTCCCGTGATTTTATCATGGTCAATTCCTTGGCTGGTCAAATATTTGGATACTTCAGCAATTCTTTTCCCTGAAAGTTGTAAGTTGTAAGCCTGATTGCCATGTTGGTCGGTGTGACCATTGATCTCTATTTGGTAGCTTGCATTTTTAGGGATTTGCTTCACTAAATTTTGCAGAACATCAATATTTTCAGGGGTTAATTTGTGATCATCGTAGCCAAAATAAACCACGGCGCTAAGCTCTTGAGTTTGACCAAATGCTTGGGTGTTGATTGTGAATATCAATGCAAGCACACTGAATAACTGAACTGCTTTTTTCATGTTTCACGATTTAGGGATGATGTGAAAACGGCAGTTGTTATTGTATTATTGCACGGCGTTAATCTTGGCTGTGTTGCGTTTCATCAGCCATTCCCCAAATTGTTTAATAAATGGCAACATGATTAAAGAAATAATAATATTGAAAAAGAGATGTGCAAATGCCACCTGAAAGCCCAAGTCATCGGTGAAATAGGCTGCTAAATTGTCGAAGCCCTTGATAAAGGGCAAGCAGACTAGGACGCCAAATAAATTGAATAAAAAATTGGCTTTTGCTGCGAGTTTTGCTGTCGCCGACATGCTGATAGAAGCCAATAGCGCCGTGCTGGTTGTGCCCACGTTTGAACCAATGATAATGGCAATTGCTCCCTCGGTTGATAGTACACCTTGCTGCACCAAAATAATTGATAGTCCAGTGGTTACTGAGCTTGATTGTACCAAGGCTGTGACTAAAATTCCAGCCAAAATACCCAACAGATGGTTGTCGGCCATCGCCAGTATTTCATTGATTTTTGGGTCCTTGCTAAGTGGACCGAGCGCCTGGCTGATCAATTCCAAACTGAAGAGAATGAGTCCAAAGTAGAAGATGGATTTTCCCGCAGTTTGAATTTTTAGGGGAATCATGCTGATGATCGTGCCCAAAACGATGAAAACTGGAGCGATTTGTCCCACTTTCATGGTAACCAACCAAGCAGTTGAAGTGGTGCCCACATTGGCGCCAAGCATCACAGCCAAACTATTTGCAAAAGGGATTACACCGGCATCAACCAAAGCCACGGTAATAGAAGAAACAGCGCTACTGGATTGTATGATGGCCGTGAGCATGATGCCCATAAAAAATCCACCAAAGCGATTGGAAGTGATTTTGGCAATCCAGACTTTAAAATGATCGGAACCAATTTGTTTTACTTCTTTGCTAAAGCCATTCAGTCCATGGAGAAATAAGGATATGGTGGCAAGAATGATGATTAAGGTTTGTAACAAGCTCATGTTGCCAAATATAAAAACTATTAGCCTTTAATTAAAGCATACAAAGCTACAATACCAAAAATCACAAAAATTGATGCAATATTGAGTATAAATCCAATACGCACCATGTCTTTCACTTTAATTTGTTGCGAGGCGAAAACGATTGCATTTGGCGGAGTAGCCATAGGCAGCATGAATGCGCAGGAAGCCGCTACTGTGATAGGCAAGCAAAGCGCTAGTACATCTAAGTTGAGTGTTTCAGCGAGTTTGGCAACAATCGGAACAAGCACAGTAATCAAAGCTAAATTGCTCATCAGCTCAGTTAAGAAAATTGTAGAAATGACCAAAACCAGAATGATGATGAACATATTACTGATGCCAAGTGCAACGATTTGTTCTGCAAAGAAATCTAAAACACCACCATTGTTTAGGATTCTGGCCAATGCCAAGCCACCACCAAAAAGAAATAGGATTCCCCATGGTGTTTGATTGGTATCGTTCCAATTGAGTAGTGTTTCTTTGCTTTTGCTTTTGGGAACTATAAACAGTAAAAGCGTGGCTACTAGGGCTATTTGGGCATCACTCAAGGGGAATTTTGTCCAAACATTGATGAAGGGTTTGAAAGTCCAAAAGAGAACTGTTGCACCGAAAATGATCAATACACGGCGCTGATTTTTCGTCCAAACATTAATTTTACCTACTTCGATTTGAAAGTCAGCTTTTTCTTTTACAATGTATTTTTTGAAATACAAGAACATCAAATAGAGTAGTATTCCAGCAATCGGAACACCAAATAGCGACCAAGTTGCAAAATCAACTTCAATATTATAATCTTTTGCCAAAAGCCCCGACATCATGACGTTTGGAGGAGAACCAATCAAAGTGGCAATACCACCAATGTTTGCCGAGTAGGCAATGGCCAACAAGAGGGCGACACTGTATTGATTTTTGTACGTGCCCTCTGGTATAGGTTTAAGTATCGTCATAGCCATAGGCAACATCATGATCGCTGTTCCTGTATTACTCAACCACATACTCAAAAATGCAGTCGCTAGCATGAATCCGAAAAGTACACCAAATGGGCTGGTACCCGTACGCTTTACAATCAATGCGGCAATGTTTCTGTGAATATCGAATTTCTCTATGGATCGGGCAATCATAAACCCACCCAAAAACAGAAATACCATTTCATTGCCATATTCAGCAGCCAATTCGGTGATCGTTCCAAGCTTTAAATTCGCGCCCAAAATCAAAGGGAGAAATGCTGTAACGAAAATAGGAACTGGCTCTAAAATCCACCAAATTACCATCCAAGCGGCTATTGAAATCGCATTGCCCATCAATGGGAAGTCTGTAAAGTCTTCGTGAGGAAAATAAGCTTTAATCAATAGAAAGGCCAATGGCCCAGAAAGCAAGCGCCACCAAGTTGCATTTTGTTTGATGCTTCTCTTAAAATCTGAAATGATCTCTCTAACGTCCATGTATTAAAAGAGTCGAGCTTTTTCTACTGGGTAAGAGTTGAATGTCCCAGTACCTTTGGCTACTATTTCACCATGCTGGTTGTAAACACTTCCTTCACAAACCATAATTCTGTTTCCTGAATGAATCACAGCGCCTTTGGAATCTAGCGTATCGCCCTTAAATACTGGAGCAATAAAATTTACCTTAAACTCTATAGTGCTAACCACATGATTCCTTTCTAAGGCATGTGCCAAAGCAGCAACACCCAAAGTGCCATCCATCATACTAGCAATTACTCCTCCATGGGCATTCAGAGGAGTGGCCATGTGTTCTTTGGTAATCACCATTTGGTAGTGCGCACCGTCCTTATCCGCGGATTTTAGAATCATGCCCAAGTTATTTCCAAACAAATTGGATTGTTTGTAGGCTTCTATAATCATATCTCTCATGTAGCAAAAATAAAACATTTTTAACAATTTATGCTAACATAGTTAAATTATTTGTTGGTGTAGAAGTTGAAATCGTTCATAACGCGTTGAATATAAGCAATATCAGATAAATCAAATTCTTTGATTTCAGTGACTTCTTCAATTTTTCTGCGTAATTTTTTGATGGTTTGTAGATTGCCGTTTTTTTGAGCAATTTCAAATGAGTCCTTGATGATGCGCATATCGTTATCGGAAAGTCTCAGAACCTGGTTGTATTTGGGTTGATAGTCTTCTTTAAGCTCTAACAAAATGGTTTGTTCGATGCCTACTTGTTTTGTTTTAGAGACCAAAACGGTTCCTGCTGCGATGTCACCCAAGCGTTGATTTTTTTTTGTGCTTGATATTGCAATCAAACCTGTGATGCCCATCGTTGGTAGCATATCGATAATCGTAAACATCCAACGAATCAGTGCATTGTCCCAAGAATAAGGTTTTCCATCCAAGCGCATGACTTGAATTTTTGTGACCATCTTTCCGGGGGTGCGACCATGAAGGGCTATTTCCATCCAAAGCGTATATGTCCAAAGAGGTAAAAAAAACAATTGTGTGACCGCGATTTTTGACCATGAGTCTTGGAAAAAAAAATGAATAAAAACGTAGCGATCATAGATAGCTCCAAGCAGCAGAAATAAAAGATAGATAATAAAGTAGTCTATTATTTTGGCCAAAATACGTTTACCCACGTCAGCAGTTGTAAAACCGATTTCAACATTTTGTGGGGTATGTATTGCTACTTGTTGCATAATGTATAAATTAGCGTCCCGATGAGAGAGGTTGCTTTTATTGCGCAAAATAAACAATATTGGCTCAAAGTTGAGCAAATCATTACAGGAAATTCTCCTGTGACACCCGATGGATTGGTGGATGTTTATAACAAGTTGCTCAATGATTTGTCATTTGCTCGCACATATTATCCTAAAAGTAAGCTGATTTATTACCTGAATTATTTGAGTTCGAGTATTCACCTTAAGATATACAAAAGAAAGCGCCATGATTTTTCTCGGGTATCGTCCTTCATACTGCGCGAAGTGCCACTCATCGCCTATCAATACAGAAAATACATTTACTTCACATTCATCGTGTTTTTTGTCTTGGTGGCCATTGGAGTGCTTTCTGCAATCAAGGATGAGGATTTTATTCGCTTTGTGCTTTCTGATGATTACGTGGACCACACTTTGGATAATATTGAGTCTGGCAATCCTGTGAGTATTTACAAAAATGGTAGCGATTGGGGCAGTTTCATCGGTATCATGTTCAACAATCTGCGCGTGGGTGCCTATATGTATTTTGCGGGGATGTTATTGGGTATTGGCACTTTTTATATCCTTTTCCAAAATTCAATGATGCTCGGTGCTTTTCAAACCTTGTTTTACGTGCGCGACGTGCTTTGGAGAAGTGTTCAAGGCATTTGGATTCACGGTTCTATGGAAATCTTCGGAATGGTCATTGAGGCTGCTATGGGATTTGCACTTGCTGCCAGTTTTATGTTTCCAGGGACCTATTCGCGACTCGAATCTTTTAAAATTGGTTTCAAAAACACATTTAAGGTTTATTTAACCACAATTCCATTCACGATATTTGCCGCTTTTTTGGAAGGCTATGTGACACGCTGGGCGATGGAAATGGGAGTCGTAATGGCCTTTTTTATTATCTTTTCTACCCTAAGTTTGATTACCTATTATTACATCATTTATCCGATTCAGGTCCACAACAAAACTCAAATGCCTGTATAGTTTGAATAAATCGATCTACATATCTTTATTATTTGTAGTACTTGTTTTTGCTTTGTACGGACAGAATACTAGTAATGGGTATTGGTCTGAATTGGAACAAAACGAAGATGCTGAATCAGTGGCCATTCCATATAGAAAAGTGGAGGCTCAGAAAAGACCTAAGACATTTAAACCAGATGTAAATTCGAGATACAAGTCGAGGGAGTTTGATTACACCGAAAGAGTTAAAAACAACAATTATAGAATGCCCAATTCGTCTTTACTTGAATTTTTCGCTTGGATTCTAAAATATGGTGGATTATTGCTTTTGGTGGTAATTGTTTTCTTGGTAATTAGGGCGCTTGTTTTGGATGGTGGTGGTTTCTGGCGCGCGACCAACAAATCCAAAGGTTTGTATGAAATTGTGGATGAAACCATTGATTTTGAAAATGTTGATTATCTCGCACTCGCTCAAAATGCCTCAAAAAACTTGGAACTCAAACTGGCCATTCGGTATTATTTTTTGGCTTATTTGCAGCACCTGAATAAAGAAAAAATTATCGAATTTCACCCTGATAAATCAAATCGAGAGTACCGCTACGAAATTCATGACAGAACAATCAGAAATGAGTTTGATACACTATGTCGAATCTTCGATTATTGCTGGTATGGGGGTCGTGAGTTGAACCAAGAACAGTTTATGAATGCTGAGTCAAATTTCATGCGCCGATTTCATGTTCAAAATAAAACGAGCAAATCGGGCTACACACGCACAGCAATTATTCTGTTGGTTATAGCATCTGGTTTTTCTTCATGCGACGAACAGCGAGAAATTGATTGGGAAAAACACTACAAAACCAATAAGCGAACTCCCTATGGACTTTATGTATTGTCGAAGGAATTAGAAACGATGAAACCCGGATTCTTGCAGGTAGAAAAAGTGAATCAAGACATGCAGCAGTATTTTTCCAGTCGCAGGTATGAGTTTCAATATCAGGTTGGATTGGATCACAATTTCACATTTTTCTACATCGACGATCATGCAAAAATGAGCAGTTATGCCGTTGAAAGTATTCTCGATGATTTTGTGTATTTCGGAAACCAGGCTTTTGTTTCAGTGAACGAAATGCCTGAGGCTTTTTTCGAATCCGTGGATATTGAGTTGGTTTCCAATTTCGTGTTCACAGACAGATTGAAATATACCGTGGTTGGAGATGACAAACAGTATCCGATCGACCGTGTTTTTAACGTGGAGTATTTCTTAATACATGATCAAGATTTGGTTTTGCCCCTAGGTTATGTAGAATATCCTGGCAGCAACGAGAAATATTGCAATTTTTTGGCCTATGCCTATGGAGATGGCATAGTCTTTCTTCATGCGAGCCCAGAAATGTTTACCAATTATTCTTTTTTACACCATAAAAATGCGAGATACATTGAAAGTGTTTTGGCTTATTTGCATCGCAATAAGGTCTTGTGGTTCAACAATTACAGCAAAGAAGGGAAAACAGAGGATTACAGTCTACTTTCCTACATAATGAGTCAACCTGGGCTGAGAGCTGCGTGGTTTATGCTTTGGTTTATTCTGCTGCTATTTGCGCTCACCAAAGTCAAAAGAACACAACGGATTATTCCAATTTTGGAGCGTAAAAAAAATTACAGTGTTGATTACACCCAAAGAATGGCTGAATTCCATGTTTTGGAGAAGAACTATTTCGGTTTAATTGAGCACCAAATACTTTTGGTTTTGGATAAATTGCGAACTGAATACCGCTTGGATACGACTCAAATTGATGATTCTTTTGCACAGAAAATGCATCTTTCTGCTAATTGTAATATTCATGCTGCTAGGGAATTTATTACCTATTTAAAAAAACAGAGGTCGCGCACTGTGGCCTTTGATTTTGATTTTAAAGAATTGATGAAAATATTAAAAAAGTTGAATTTGAAATAATTAATAAAGACGCCTTAAATTAATTGTTTTGGCGCCGAATAAATAAGAGTATGGAAGAACAAAATTTTAATTTCGAAAGTCAGATGGATTTGACTGCCTTGCGTCATGCTATGGAGCAAATTCGTCAGGAAGTGGGCAAAGTAATTGTCGGCCAACATGAGATGGTTGATCAGCTTTTGGTCGCATTATTAACCAAAGGTCATGTGCTTATAGAGGGCGTGCCAGGTGTAGCGAAAACAATCACTGCACGTCTTTTATCGCGCTGTTTGGATATGGATTTTAGTCGAATTCAGTTTACGCCCGATTTGATGCCTTCTGATATCATCGGAACATCTGTTTTTGATGCGTCAAAAGCGTCTTTTGAGTTTAAGAAGGGTCCAATTTTTTCCAACTTCGTGCTTATTGATGAGATCAACCGTTCACCAGCTAAAACTCAGGCAGCGTTGTTTGAGGTTATGGAGGAAAGGCAAATCACAGTGGATGGCATTCGATACACAATGCAAGAGCCTTTTATTGTGATTGCTACTCAAAATCCGGTTGAACATGAGGGAACTTATCGTTTGCCAGAAGCACAACTCGATAGGTTTTTGTTTAAGACTAAAGTAGGGTATCCTACTCAAAAACAAGAAGTTGAAATCATCAAGCGTGAGCATGCTATTGTGGATCAAAACAAAATAGATGCTGTTCAAAAGGTGCTTTCCTCCGCAGATTTGATTAAGTATCAATCAATGGTCAGAAAAGTTGCCGTGAAAGAAGAACTACTGTCTTACATAGCCGAGATTGTTTGCAAAACGCGCGAACATCATTTGATTTATTTGGGTGCTTCTCCAAGAGCTTCTATTGCGATGTTGTTGGCATCTAAAGGCTTTGCTGCTTTGGAAGGTCGTGATTTTGTGACTCCAGATGACATCAAATCTGCAGCCGCAAGTGTACTCAATCATCGAATTGTTGTTTCTCCAGAACGCGAAATGGAAGGATTGACAGCAGAAAATGTGATTGAACAAATAATTGAATCTATCTCCATACCGCGATAAAATAGTCTATGAGCATCAAGCAATTTTTCGAACAACTCTTTCTAACCAAACGCATGTTTTTTTTGCTTTTGGGAGTAGTAGTATTGTTCACACTTTCTTACGTGCTTGAGCCGCTTTATGATGTCGCTTGGTATGCTTTTTTTGCGCTACTTTTTTTCACTGGCACAGAAATAATTCTGCTTTTTGCTACCAAAAGAAAAATAGTGGTTTCGCGCGTGGTTCCTGAAAAATTGTCGAATGGCGATGATAACCATGTCTATTTGCACATTGAAAACGAATTCCGTTGGAAGCTCTACACCCACATCATCGACGAATTGCCTATTCAATTTCAAAGTCGCGATTTTGGGCATGATATGAGTTTAAATCCGGGGTCAAATAATCGATTTCATTACATAGTTCGTCCGCTTGTCCGCGGGGTTTTTGAATTTGGATTCGTACACGTTTATGCATCAACATTATTGGGCTTGGTCCAACGCAGATTTAGTAGTGGCAACAAACAAAACACCAAATGTTATCCAGCTTTTCTAACTTTGAGAAACATGGACATTCGCGCCGTTGCTAACGAACAATTGGTTCTTGGGTCACGTAAGATTCGACGCATTGGCAGCACAATGGAGTTCGAACAAATCAAGGAATATGTGCTCGGCGACGATATCCGTACCATCAATTGGAAGTCTTCGGCAAAGCGGAGTCAGCTTATGGTGAATCAGTATCAAGACGAAAAATCACAAGATATTTATGTGGCCATTGATACAGGCCGAACCATGGAAATGCCCTTCAATGGCTTGTCTTTACTGGATTATTCTGTGAATGCATCCTTGATGATGCTTTCCTTGGTTTTGGCGAAATACGATCGTGCTGGGATGTTCACTTTTGGAAAGAAAATCGATAATCTGATTGTGGCAGAAAAGCGCCCGATGCAACTCCAAAAAATTATGGAAGGCCTGTATAATATTGAAACAAATTTTGAGGAATCCAGTTTTTCGACACTTTATGCTCAATTGAAACGTCGCATCTCTCATAGATCATTGGTAGTCTTATTTACGAATTTTGAAACGATGGACGGACTGCAACGCAATCTTCCGTTTTTGGTTGGTATTGCCAAACAACATCTGCTGCTCGTTGTGTTTTTTAAAAACGAAGAAATAGGAAAAATTGCCCAGCAAGAAGCCATTACCATCGACGAAGTTGCCGAGAAAATCATTGCGGGTAAAATGGAATATGACAAACGCGTGATGGTGCGAGAATTGGCTAGACACGGTATCTTATCATTGCTCACCACACCAGAAGCATTAAGCATTGATGTGATGAATAAATATTTGGAAGTTAAAGCGAGCGGGATGATTTAGTTTTAGGCTGCTGGCAACTGGCTTCTGGCTTCTAGCTTGCGAGCGATACTTTGTCAAAGTGCCGCATCGTATTCTTTAAACTACCAAAAGAAAAAGAAATTAGGATGTTTTCTAGCTTTCGAGCAGAACACGGATAATCATCTTGGGTAAAGTATCGATAGCCAACCACCAACCCCTCAAAAACAATCCCAACTTTAACTTGTTATCTTCCAGAAAATAGTCGTAATTTTGCACGCTTAAATAAATTTAGATGAACAGTACACAAGAAAAACTATCCTACAAGGTGAAAGACATTGCTCTTGCCGAGTATGGAAGAAAAGAAATTAGATTGGCGGAAGCCGAAATGCCAGGTTTGATGGCGCTCCGTGAAGAATATGGTGCTTCAAAACCATTGGCTGGTGCGCGCATCGCTGGATGTTTGCACATGACCATTCAAACTGCGGTTTTGATTGAAACATTGATTGAATTGGGCGCTGAGGTTACTTGGTCGTCTTGTAATATTTTCTCAACGCAAGACCACGCTGCTGCTGCAATTGCTGCCGCTGGAATTCCAGTTTACGCTTGGAAAGGCATGAACGAAGAAGAATTCGATTGGTGTATCGAGCAAACAATTTTCGCTTTTGAAGG
>DIUF01000060.1 GCA_002422285.1 Flavobacteriales bacterium UBA6165
ACAGTTCATGGTAAAATAAAACCAATCGTTGCTCGTACAGCTAGGATCGCTCGATACATGAAGTCTAATTGTACCTGAATATGTTCCTGAGTTCCAAACGAATGGAGCATAATCAACGAACAATACACTGTTGCTCTCGTCAGTTATTGTTACATACATGCTGCCGCCGCCACCGAGATTTTGGCTAATTTGATAATTCTGATTGGCCTGAACATTGTTTACAACAGTATACTCATCACTTCCCCAAGGCTCAATATAAACCGGATCGTTCCAGAAAAGTGTAAAGTTACCCCAAGAGCTTTGGTTGGAGAATATACAAGGTGAATTATTACTTGGCTGACATGTTATACACTGCGCTGATACAGTTCCTCCTGTGCAACTACAAGATGCATCATTAGCTAAATGAACACGAATTGTACCTGAGTACGAACCAGAGTTCCAGCTTAATGGAAGGAATCCAAAATCAAAGACATTTCCAAATTCATCTGTAATTGTTGCGTATGAACTACCTGTAAATTGATAATCTTGATTAGCTTCAATACCGTTAAACTGAACGTACTGACAACCTCCAGCACTTAACGTTGAAATGTTGTTTCCTGTAAGTGTAGTTTGTGAACTAAAAGAGCCATATACACATGGTGCTGGTGGAACACAGTCTAAACATTGTACATACAAATAACCCTGCGAGGAGCTGCATGATGGGTCGCTTGCACCATGAACAATAATAGTCCCAGAATATGATCCAGAATTCCATGTAAATGGGGCAAAATCAAAAAACAACACATTGAAGTTGTCATCTGTAATTGTTATGTATAAACTATAACCATACAAATTCTCCCCAAATTGATAGTTCTGATTTGCTTGAATACCATTTACAGTTGCGTATTCATTACCCCATAACTCAAAGTAAGATTGGTTGTTTTCAAAAAGGGTAATATTCCACCAGCCATACGAATTTAAACATGGCCCTGGAGGAGGAGTAGGACATGTCAAACACTGCGCGGTAACACTACCGCCCGTGCAGGCACAAGTTTGATTACTTGATAAATGTACGCGAATCGAACCTGCATAAGACCCAGAATTCCAGCTCATTGGCAGGTAACCCCACATAATGATGTTATCATTATCATCAGTAATGGTAGCATAAGAACTTCCATTAAACTGATAATCGTTGTTCGCTTCAATGCCGTTAAAAGTTACGTATTGGCACCCTCCAGCACTAAGTGATGATTGATAAGGACCAACTAAGGTCGTTTGATTGCCTTGAGAAGCAAAAATACATGGGTCAAGAGGTGGAATAGGACAGTCTAAACATTGTACATACAAATAACCCTGAGCGGAGCTACAAGATGGGTCACTTGCACCATGAACAATAATAGTCCCAGAATATGAGCCTGAGTTCCATGTAAAAGGGGCAAAATCAAAAAACAACACATTGAAGTTGTCATCTGTAATTGTTATGTATAAACTATAACCATACAAATTCTCCCCAAATTGATAGTTCTGATTTGCTTGAATACCATTTACAGTTGCGTATTCATTACCCCATAATTCAAAGTAACTTTGGTCATTGGCAAAAAGGTTTATATTCCACCAGCCATACGAGTTCAAACATGGCCCAGGAGGTGGGGTAGGACATGTCAAACACTGCGCGGTAACACTACCACCCGTGCAGGCACAAGTTTGATTGCTTGATAAATGTACGCGAATCGCACCAGCATAAGACCCAGAATTCCAGCTCATTGGCAGGTAACCCCACATAATGATGTTATCATTATCATCAGTAATGGTAGCATAAGAACTTCCATTAAACTGATAATCGTTGTTCGCTTCAATGCCGTTAAAAGTTACGTATTGGCACCCTCCAGCACTAAGTGATGATTGATAAGGACCAACTAAGGTCGTTTGATTGCCTTGAGAAGCAAAAACACATGGGTCAAGAGGTGGAATAGGACAGTCTAAACATTGTACATACAAATAACCCTGCGAGGAGCTGCATGATGGGTCACTTGCACCATGGACAATAATAGTCCCAGAATATGACCCGGAGTTCCATGTAAATGGAGCAAAATCATAATACAACACATTGAAGTTGTCATCTGTAATTGTTATGTATAAACTATAACCATACAAATTCTCCCCAAATTGATAGTTTTGATTTGCTTGAATACCATTTACAGTTGCGTATTCATTACCCCATAATTCAAAGTAACTTTGGTCATTGGCAAAAAGGTTTATATTCCACCAACCATAAGAATTCAAACACTGCGCCAAAGCACTCGATGTTCGGGAGCTAAATGCCATCATAAATGATATGGCAAAGAGCGTAAAAAGTAATTTTGTTTTCATAAATTATATTTTACAATATGCGACAATATTAATAATTTCAATGACATAAATAAACATTTCTTATATTATTTCCCATAAAAATAACATTAGGGTTAATTTATAATCAAGTTGTGTTGATTTTCGAGAATGTAACAAGCCAAAAGTGTGTGTTCTGAAAAACAGTCATTAACTAATTGATATGAGATATTTAAAACGAATAATATTATAGAAGCAGAAACAACAATACTATTGTTTAAGTTTAAACCATTAACGGTTAGTGCCTGAGAACTTGAAGGACCTTCATTAAGAGCGTAGAAAAATGGAGTAAATGTAGCATTTGCGTTTGCGGCAGGGCTAACAGTTGGTGTAAATGTTCCAACAATTCCGGTTCCTGTAGCATAATCAGACCCACCTTTGTAGCGCACGTTGCCAGTACCAGTTGGAGCACCAGTTCTCCAGCAAAACCAGCGAAACTCAACGCCTTGTCCTGATGGAATAGAAATGGGTGACGCAAATGTCAAAACATTTCTTCCGTTAGTTTCAGCAATTGTGAAATCTCCACCAACTTGTTGAAAAGGAGCTCCATTTACACTATAATATATCGCACCATTATTGGCCCCTTGAGCTGTGCTTTCATGGCGAATTGAAATTTCACTCAAAGTAAATTCAACACTCGCATCAGCGGTAAAAGTCCAAGCTACATAACGGTTTTCACTAATAGCATCATCTTTTGATGTTGATGTGTAATTTGATGACCTATAATGAGTGCTTGCTGCCGTACATGCAACCACACTTCGAGCCAAACCTGAAAAGGTTATTCCCAAAGGCAAATCTTGAAAAACGCCCGCATTGAAACCAACGTTTGAACTAGGACAAACTGTCGTGCCAATTTCAGGACTGTAGGCGGTGAAAGGCGTCTGTGCCAATGTGCGGCCTGTCAAAACACTCAAAATCAATGTGATGAGAAACAGATAAATAAACTTGATTGTGTTCATATTACTTTTTTTACAAAAGTAGAGCGCCAATAAATCAAAACCTTTAACCCCGTATAAACAAATTGTTAAGTGGTGAAATTAAAAAAGCCATCTGAAAAAATCAGATGGCTTAACAAAAAAATTAAAGAACTATTTACTGTTTCGCAATAACAAGTTTTTGAGCCTGAACAATGGCGCCACTTGATGAAACAACATGTACCATGTAAACCCCATCTGCTAATCCAGTCAAATCTATCGACATGGATGCACTGTTCATTTTATGGTCTGCAATAACCTGTCCAGATAGAGAAACAACTTGTATACTTAATGCTTCATTAGCGTTGCTCACAATGTTCAAATTACCCGCACTCGGATTTGGATACATGGTAATAGAAACACCCTCAACCTCTTCAACAGAAACATTCGAGGCTCGAACCGTTACACAGTAATCTTCAGTCTCCCCAGATTGGAAAGAGCCACAATTACTAGGCAAAGCATTAGCGCCATAGCCTTGGTAAGCCATTTGAACTCGCACTCTCGACAAACCAGCTTGGGCATTCATTGGCACTGTAAAAGAACCATTTACCGCGCCAAAACTAGCAGACCCTTGATCATAAATCAACTCGCCAGACTCAAACAAACCATTTTGATTCAAATCCATCCAAATTCGCGTATATTCGGGAAGCGGTTGACCAGCAAAACCGGGATTCATAACGAAATTATAAGACGAACCAGTCCAAAGTTCCAATTCGGTTTCAATCGGTCCTGCATAACCATTATCGTTGCCTGTTGTAAAAGTTTCACCCGCCAATTGGAAGGACTGAATCCATTCATTTTGACGACCTAAGAAACCAACTACTGTCTCACCATTCTGAAGCGCTGTTAACAATGCTGAGCCCTGCGCTTGACTAATCATAACCACCGGAATAGTGACGCTGCCCGCATCTGTACCTGCACCTAATGTTGCAGGAGATTGAGCTTGGTCGTTGATAATAATCAATGCCGTTGCGCCAGCATTCTGTGCGTTGAGCGCCTTAGTTGAGAAATTACACGTACCTCTCAATGAAACAGCAATATTTCCAGACAAGGCTGCTGCATTGGTGATTGCGGTGCAACCCAATTCAGGGTTGGTCAAAACCATATTCCCGTAAGCATATCCAGTATCCAAAGAGCCCCCCCAACCTGCTGTTACCGTGTAATTAGTAATAGTCGTTGACAAATTGCTAGGAGAATGAATGGCAAAACGAGAAGTAGGATTTTCTGTAATTGAAATCTCGCAATATTCTAAATCTATGCATGCTCCACACCCCTTCGTTCTGAATGTCATAATTTGAGAGTTTTCACTGTTTTCCTCAGGACAAATTGCATTGATATAATACTCATAAGTCGTACACTCTAATAATCCATTTAAGTTAATTGGACTTGAAGTAACAGACATTTCTGACCAAATGGAAGCGCCTTGTACTTTATATAAAAAAGTATAGGTTGTAGCATCATCAACCAAATTAAAGCTGATACTAGCGCTGGTCTCAGCTAAGTTGTTGGCGGGATTAATCGCTGGAGTAAAACAACTATTACAAGTTTCAGCCATAAGAATATCCATAGAATTCTTGGCATTAATTCTGCCGCCAGTAATAAAGAAATTCGCCAATTGTGGTTTTTGATCTACACCAGTCATCATTGCATTTAACACTAAATCTGCACCCTGCTGTGGATTGTTCATAACAATAGTCATGAAACTTTCACAAGGAATAGAATACAGTAGCGCGATGACACCTGCTGTTAATGGGCTTGCAAAAGATGTTCCTGTAGTTGTTGTGTATGCATTACCATTGGCAGTAGTGCGAACATTAATTCCCGGAGCCACAAAATTGATGGTGTTCAAGCCATATCCTCCAGCAAAATTGTCGTTTCTGTCAGACCTTCCAACACCTACCATATATGGACTTGGGCAAGCTGTAGGCATATCACCAGCGTTATCAACATTCAGGTTGCTATTCGTGGTTGCGCCACAATTCAAAATGCCATAAACGCCTAATGTGTCATAAAACCCACACCATATTGGATAGTTGTTTGGATTTGCGCCATCTATTCCCCAAGAAGCGTTTGTTGCAACAACAAAAGCTCCACTAGCTCCATTTGTTTCGTTGTATCGTTTTCTTAGGCTCAATGGATAATTATAAGCAGCAACTATTGATGCCTCATTGTTGGTGCTGTATCCACGAACATTCATCATTTTCACGTTCCAATTAGCACCAACAACACCAACAGCGTTGTTTCCTTTAGCACCAATCATACCCGCAACATTTGTTCCATGACCAGTAGAACCCCCAGCAACAGCGCCTGTATTTGTTTGTGTGTTCCAGCCATTAATATCATCGATATAACCATTTCCGTCGTCATCAATACCGTTACCAGGTATTTCATAAAGGTTTGTCCAATGATTGTCAATCAAATCAACATGTGAAAAATCTACCCCTTCAAGAATACAAACAACAATGTCGTGACCAAGTGCATTTGTGCCACCTGTAGTGATTTCCCATGCTTCATCGGTGTCAATGTCAGCGTCGGCAGTCCCCCCTCCTGAACCATCATTCAAATGATGCCATTGTTGATCAAATTGTGGGTCATTTGGCACTTGTCTAATCTCAACATAATGGTTGTTTTGGGCAATTGTAATGCCTGGTAATATTTGAACCATTCTAAGCGCATCCATCTGACCAATAGTTTGATAATCAAAGCTTATCAACCAAGCGCGCATGAATGGAGACAATTCTTGTACAACAGTGAAGCCAAATTGATCGGGCAATGTTTCAATAACTTTATACAAATCAACATTGCGGTCGATTTGCACGATTAATTCTCCGGGCACAAAAGGTTCTTCTTCTGGTCCGCGCATTTGTCCGAAAAGCGCTGTGGAGAAAATCCCTGCAAATAGCAGAGAAAAACAGAGTTTGTAAAAAGTTTGCATAGTTTTATTTTTGGTTTGGGCGAATTTAGTGCATTTTCATTGAATGAACAAATTCTATTCATAAACGGTTCATGGAAATGACAATTGGTTGCTATTTTTGACAAAAAAATAAATTCATGAAAATTTTACTTTCTCCAGCCAAATCGATTGATACCAATATCAACAATCCAAATTTTCAATTTTCTTTCCCTGTTTTCCATCAAGAGGCTGAGCTTTTGGCGCAAAAACTTGGCAAGCTCCCTGCGAAAAAAATCATGGCGCTTATGGATGTCAGCGAAGCCATAGCCAATTTGAATGTTGAGCGTTATCAAAATTTTGTGTTGAGTTCAGAGCCAACGGAACAAAACAAACCCGCTGCATTCATTTTTACAGGCGAAGTCTACAGAGGTTTGGATATCAAAACTCTTCAAGAAAAACATTGGGATTCAGCACAAAAAAACATTCGCATTCTCTCCGGTTTATACGGCATTTTAAAACCCTTCGATTTGATTTATCCTTATCGTTTGGAAATGGGTACTTCATGGCAAATTACACCAAAGACCAAAAATATTTATGCATTCTGGGGAGAAAAAGTAGCCAAACAATTGGTTTCAGAAATGGACAAAAACGAAGTTATCATCAATTTGGCATCCAATGAATATTTTAAAGTGCTGCCCAAAAACAGCATCAAACAACGCATCATTACGCCCGTTTTCAAAGAATTTAAAGGCGATAAATACAGTACGGTGATGATGTATGCCAAACATGCTCGAGGTGCAATGGCGCGCTATATCATTGAAAATCAAATTGAAAACGCAGAAGACTTGAAACTATACGATGTGGACGGTTATCGCTTTCAAGAGAATCTAAGTTCTGAAAACGAATGGGTTTTTACGAGGTGATGAAGCGATAGAACGCAGATGACGCAGATTTAGCAGATTAACACAGATAAAGAAATCAGCGTAACCAAGAGGAAGGAGCGCAGTTAATCTGGATTCAAAAAACACGTTCTATTCGTAAACTATCTCATAAACATTGACCGCATTGCCGCTTGGAACAACGCTTTCTTTGCCTTGAGAAGTAACAACAGCGTATTTTCCGTCTGGTGAAATCGCAAGTCCCACAGGGAATTTGCTGACTGGCAAAGTGTAAATTACTTCCATTTTTTCGGCATCGATTACGGCTATTTTCGATTCGTTGTTCACACAGACCAAAATGTAGCGCCCATCTGGGGTCATTTCAATGGTTCTTGCGCCGTTACCAACCGAGGCTGATTTCCAAGCAGAAAAATTGAACAGTTTAGTTTTATTTTCCTCTGCTTTGATGCTGTCCAAAAACTCCAAGGGCATGCGTTGCACGAAACCAAATTTATTCGAACTCACGTACAAAAAGTCTTGCTCAACAATGATGTGACGCAGATTCAACTTACTGCCTGTTATGGTTCCCAAGTATTTCATGTCTTCTGCGCGGATAACTGCAATTCCATTCCCGCCCATTTTGGCAATCAACAAAAACCTGCCGTCTGGTGTGAACAAAGTGCCACGCAAACAATTCCCACAATTGTTGTCGCGATCTACATTTGCTGCAAAGTTCGTCGCCAATTTACCATCAATATAAACATGCTCTGTATAGTGAAAATCCATCACCTCATCAGAATCAATATTGATAATCGCCACCGTGTTGTCTCCCCAATGGGTTACCGCAATTCGTTTATTGTCGGGCGAACAAGCAATCATTTTTGGCAGCGGACCACATGGCATTACCCGAACGATTTCATCTGTTTCCGTGTCAATAATAGCCACAGCAGATGGACTCGATGCCGATGGGTCAAAATCACGGCGGTAGTAGGTGACCCACAAATATTTTCCGTCATGAGACAAACAACTCTCCACAGGTTTACCCATAAAATGATTGTAATTTGATCGTGTTTGTTTGTAGGGATACTCAAAAATCGTGTTTTCATTATCCTTGAACAAAGCCTCATGTGATACATCAAAAACATGTTTGATTTCTTTCAATTTCTCTACGGTCTCGGTAGCATAAACAACCGTGGTATAACCCTCCAAAGACTGCACATAAAACTTGCTGCCATCTTTAGAAAATATAGCTGATTTCGGAGAATTGATAGCGTCATCATAAACCAAAATATCCGAAGTTTGAGAAATGTCAAAAGCCTGAATGGTGCGAATCAAGCGCAGAGATTTAAATTGCTTGGGCACTGTGTCCTGCGACAAAGAATCTGGAATGACACTCAATTGTTCATGGTGATATTGACCGGACTCCATATAAGGCGTCTGTGCTCGATAACTACACGCCGTAATCGCAAACAAAAACGAGAGATTTAAAACTAACGAGAACAAAGCAGTTTTCATGTTGCAATATTATGCAATTTTGGTTCAACACACATGAAATAAGGAATCTCAGTTTAATCCACAGACGCTCTCTTATTCCTATGAACTAAAACCACAACTACTAAAACCAGCCTGATTTGAACGATTTGGCGAATTCAGAAAACAGACCAATCTTTTTTGTAATTTTGCACGGTCAAAAAACAAGCCTATGTCGATAATCAGTTCAGATAAAGCACCAAAACCTGTAGGACTCTATCCACATGCCAGAAAAGTGGGCAATTTGTTGTTTCTTTCTGGGGTTGGTCCTCGCGTGGCGGGCTCAGATGCTCAAGATTCGCAAGTGCCTGGTTTGAAGCTTGATAAAAATGGCAATTTCATCGAGTTTGATTTTGAGGCACAATGTCGCTCTGTTTTTGACAACGTACGCGTAATTTTGGAAGAGTCGGGTTCGTCGTGGGACAATTTGGTAGATGTTACCGTGTTTTTGGTGAACATGAAAAGAGATTTCCACACCTACAACCGTGTTTATGCTGAATATTTCAAAGACAACCAACCTTGTAGAACAACTGTTGAGATCAACTCACTGCCTACGCCAATCGCTATAGAATTAAAATGTATTGCAACAATTGATTAATTATGTTAGGATTTATCATTAGAACCGTATTGACCTTAGCCACATTGGCTTTCACTGTTTATTTATTTGGAAACGGAAATTGGGGCTGGGGAATCACTATGATTCTTCCATTAGCCATTTTGATTTTCAGCTTTTTCCGCCACGAACGCATTATTTTGGCCCTCAACCAAATGCGTGTAGGGAATACAGAAAAGGCTTACGAACATTTGAAAAAAATAACAGCGCCTCAAATGATGGTGAAACGTCAGCAGGCTTACTATTATTACCTCATTGCGATGCTGGGAACACAAGAACATGGCATGGCAAAAAGTGAGCAATTGATGCGTAAAGCGTTGAGCTTAGGACTGCGTTCAGGAATGGATAAAGCAGTGGCACATTTGCACTTGGCTGGCATGTGCTTACAAACAGGACGTAAACAAGAGGGACTAAAATTGCTTGATGATGCTAAGCGTTTAGACAAAGACGGCATGCTTTCAGATCAAATAAAAATGATGAAGAAGCAAGCTACTCAAGTGGCTTCCAAAAATCAAATGCGCATGATGCAATTGGGTGGTGGAAAAATGAGAATGGGTAAGCCGAGATAGTCTTTCTAAACAAGCGCCTTGTAAAATTCATATAACGCGGTCTGTGCTTCAATCAAATTGCCGTTGGATTTTACGTATTCATTCTTTTGTAGAGCATCAATAACACGGGCTTTTTTGTTTCCCGTCCATAACGTTGATAAATAGCTATTGAGTTGTTTTGCCAAATGATCGTCATAAATCGGTGTGATTACCTCAACGCGCTTGTCTAAATTGCGGGCCATCCAATCTCCAGACCCAATAAAAACCTGTTGCTTGTGTTTCTCCGACCCAAAAATAAATACCCGTGAATGTTCTAGATAACGACCAACGATTGAGCGCACCTCGATATTTTCACTTTGCCCAGGAACACCAGCAACTAAACTGCACATGCCCCTACAAATAACACGAATTTTAACCCCAGCACATGAGGCGTCATAAAGTTTTGAAATCATTTTTTCATCAATCAAACTATTCATTTTGAGAAAAATAAAAGCTGGTTGTTTCTTTTTGGCTTTGGCAATTTCCACGTCAATCATCTCTACCCATCTGCGTCGTGAATTAAATGGCGAAACGATTAAAGTGCTGAAACGTCCTCTGTCAACATTATTCTCAAAGAATCGGAACAACTTGATAACCTCATTGACAATCGCTGAATTGCCAGTCAACAAGCCAATATCATCATAAATACGGGCAGTTTTTTCATGGAAATTGCCGGTTCCAACATAAGCGATATGGCTGCGCTTCCTATTTGAAACTCGCGATATGAGCATCAATTTAGAATGAACCTTAAAACCTGGAACCCCATAGATAATTGTTGCGCCGAGATCATCTAATTTCGTTGACCAATACAAATTGTTCTCCTCATCAAAACGGGCCAAAAGTTCAAAAACAACAGTGACTTGTTTGCCATTTTTCAAGGCAGTAATTAAGGCGTTCAATATTTTAGAATCACGTGCGGCTCTATAAATATTAATCCTAATGCTCTCAACTTTTGGGTCAAGAGCTGCCTCTCTGAGCAAATCAATAATGTAATCGAACCTTTGATATGGAAAATGCAACAACTCATCGTGCTTCAGGATATGTTTGAACATGAAGCGTTGTTGGCACAAAACAGGATGATCAACTGGCGGTTGTGGCGGATGATTGTGTTCAGGAATACCAAAATCTGGGAAATTCATAAAATCCTTGAAGTTATGATACTTACCCCCAGGAATAACGTTTTCGTTTTCTCTTAAGCCCAACATTCGCATCAATTGATGAACCATGTCAATTGGCATGTGGCCATCATAAACAAGACGCACGGGCTCGCCCTTTTTTCTATCCTTGATGCCTTTATTCATTTTATCGACCAAAGACAAAACCTGTGTTTCTTCCAAATCAATTTCAGCATCACGAGAAAACTTAAAAGTATAAGCCTCGGTGCTATCCGCTGAAAATATCTTAAAAATCTCGGGCAAATGCATACGTATGATGTCATCCAAAATCACTAAGTTTCGAACACCGTCTTGCTCCTTCAGCTTGTAAAATCGCGACACATAAGAAGGAATCTGAATCAATGCATACCGCACCTTAATCTTATCGAAATAATTCAACTTGACAGCAAGAAAAATAGCGTCATCGCGCAGTTCGGGAAATTTACTTTTCTTATCCACCAATATAGGCATGATTAAGTGTTTGATTTCATTATCGAAATACCAAGAAATCTCTTTTCGTTGGGTTTCATTAGCGTTCGTCTCATCAATCAAACGAATATTCTGCTTTCCCAATTCACGAAGAATTTTTTGGTAAGACAACTCAAACAAACGCTGTTGCTTCAGTACTAAAGCCTTGATTTCATTCAAAAGATCGGCAGGGCTTCCAGAAAAACCATAGACCGATTTGGTACGTTGATCAACCATGCGCTTGACACCTGCCACACGTACTTTGAAAAACTCATCCAAATTATTGGAATAAATTCCCAAAAATTTAATACGCTCCAAAAGTGGATTTCTTTGGTCGAGAGACTCTTGCAGCACACGATGGTTGAATGACAACCAACTCAATTCAGGATTCCTATACTTCATAAGCACAAAAATATAGAATATGCTTGAACGAATGTTAAGACAACATTAATCAAAACTAAATTCAACTTCATGTAACAAAATCATTTCAATCCCTGATAAAACCCAATTGCTCAGTAAACAGAACCCATGAATCAGTAGTGCTGTGAACTTCAAGTTATGTTCTGTAAATTTGTTCTAACTCAAAAAACATCATGCTTATGACTATTCATTACATTTGGATTTTTGGCGACAGTGGCAACTAAGAACCAACAAAATCATCGAAGTTTTACATTTTACACAAAGGGACGTTGAATAATTCTGCGTCCTTTTTTCTTGGTTTCTAATAAAAAATAGCTTTCTTTGCGCAAACAAAATATTAGTTATGAAGAAAATTGTAATGGTAGCTGCATTGGGCTTGTTTGTATTGGCTTCTTGTGGTGAAAAGAAAAAAGACGTGTGTACTTGTATGAAAGAAGCTACACAAATGATGCTTGACAAAGGTTTTGAAAACATGAGTGAAGAGCCTGAATATCCAGAAGGATGTAAGTATATCGCTGATATGTCTCAAGAAGAAATCGACAAGCAAATTGACGACGCATGTCGTGAAGAATTGATGAAAATGATTTTTGGTGATTTCAATTTCGACGATTTAGACCTTGGTGACATGGAACTAGGTGACGAAGACATGACTTGGGATGATGCTGCTAGCGAAGAGCCTGCTCAATAATCTCGATTCTCAATAATTAGAAAGCTGCCTTGTGCAGCTTTTTTTTATCTCTATTTTTTATCCCAAGCGCTGCTTATCGAGAAAAATAAGTTTTTATCTTCGTTCTTAAAAAAAACCATGCTTCAAAGACTTTCATTGTTATTTATTGCTCTGGCGCTTTTCAATTCCTGTTCGCAAGAGTCTGATACCTGCTCATGTTGGGAGGAATTGGTAACACGTGCGGATAACCAAAGTATTTCTGCTTCGTGTGAATACATTCTGGAAATGAGTTTAGACGAGATTCATGCTGAGGCAGGACCCGATTGTATCGAGAAAATCAACAGTATTTTATTTGGTGATGACGATATAGAATACAATGAAGAGTTGGACGAAAATGCCATGTTCGAAGAAATAGAAAATTTCGAATAAGGTTAAGGACTATAATTTCTCAATAGACTTAATTTGCGACTTAGAATTTATTTCAATACATTTGCCCTGCTTCTAGAGTCATGATGATTATGAATTCAGATTCTATGGGCAATTTGAATGTAAAAACTCGCTTGCTATACGCTGCGATATATTAGAAGACGCTAATCATAGATATCAATGAAAAAAATATTCTTCACCCTTGGAATTGTTGGTACAATTGGGATTTCAATTGCACAAGACCCTCATTTCTCTCAACCGGAAATGGCTCCTTCCATGTTGAATCCTGCCTTGGCTGGCGCAAATTATGATATTCAAGCCAATGTGGCATATAGAAATCAATGGAACAGCGTTGGCTATGCTTTTCAAACTATGTATGCGTCTGCAGATATGCGCTTGGTAACGGATGCTCGTCAACCTAAAGGATATTTCGGTGTTGGTATAGCGTTTATCAATGATGTGGCGGGTGGAGCTCGGGTAACCAATAATTCAATTGCCCTCAATTTAGCATACCACATCATATTGGACAAAGGTCACACTCTAGGTCTTGGTGCCAACACGGGTTTTGGATTCAACTCAATAAGTGGCACAAACGGGAGATGGGCAAGCCAATTTGACGGTGTGCAATATAACATGCTGATCCCTTCTGGTGAAAGTTTTCAAGCTGCCACATACTCGTTTTTCGATCTGGGCGCTGGGTTGTTATACTCTTTCAAAAAGAAGGAATACTATATGACCAAAAATGACTCACGACAAGTGAATGTAGGTTTTTCGGCTTATCACCTTACGCGCCCACAACACTCGTTTGTAGACAAAAGTGTAGCACGTTTGCCAATGCGATTTGTAGGTTTTGCAAATGTGTCCTATGGCCTAGATAACACCAATATCTTAATCGAGCCAGGTGTTTATTACATGCAACAAGGTAAAGCACGTGATATCCTTTTGGGCTCAGATGTGCGCTATATCTTAAAGGATAAATCTCAGCGCACAACAGCATTCAACGTGCAAACTTTTGGCATGGGCTTGTTTTACCGCAATTTCGACGCGCTATTCGTTCGCGCATCATATGAGCATTATGGTTTCAAACTTTCTCTTGGATACGACTTCAACATCTCGACTTTGGCTACAGCGTCGCGCGGACTAGGTGGATTTGAATTGGCCTTGCGTTGGACAATTGACGATCCCTTCGTTGAAACCCGTATCAAAAAGTAAAATGCGCACACATATCGAAGAATTGGTCGCCAAAAAACGTGAATTCTTTTATGAGAAAAACACGCTTAACATACAATTCAGAAAAGATGCGCTTATTCGTCTTAAAACAAATATAAAAAAACACGAAACCGAAGTCTGCGAGGCCCTGGCTGCTGACCTAGGAAAATCTAAAGAGGAAGCTTACCTTACCGAGCTTGGTGTTGTTTACCACGAACTCAATCTGCACATCAAAAATGTAGCACGCTGGTCGAGGGCAACAACTGTTTCTACACCCTATTTCTTGCTGCCTTCCCATTTTAAGTCTATTCCTCAACCTCTTGGTGTGGCTTTGATTTTAGCGCCTTGGAACTACCCTTTTCAATTGGTCATCAATCCACTGATTGGCGCCATTTCCGCAGGGTGCTGTGCCTTGATTAAACCGGCGCCTCAATCGCCTAAGACCAACGAAGTCTTGATGAAAATCATCCAAGAAAGCTTTGTGGAAGAACATGTGTCAATGATTTTAGGCGATGTGGATGTGTATGAGCCCATTTTGCAGGTACGCTACGACGTCATTTTCTTTACAGGCAGTCCTCGCGTTGGCAAAATCATTATGAAGGCCGCAGCCGAACATTTGTGTCCCGTAATCTTAGAACTCGGTGGTAAAAACCCATGCATCATCGACCAAGATGCCAACCTAGATGTTGCCGCCAAGCGCGTGGTTTGGGGCAAATGCATCAATTCTGGTCAAACGTGTATTGCGCCAGATTATTTGGTGGTGCATCAATCCATCAAAGAAACTTTCGTAGAAAAACTCATCGAAGCTTACAAGCAGCTTTACCCAGCAGAAGGCACTCAGACCAATCCTTTTTTTGGTAAAATGGTGACACAACAAGCCGCAGCGCGCATGGAGAAATTAATCGCGCAGGGAAATGTACGTTTTGGTGGAACTGTTGATGTAGAAAACCGTCGTGTGCATTTCACTATCCTCAATGAAGTCAATATGGATGCGGAATTGATGAACGAAGAAATTTTTGGACCACTGTTACCTATTATCACCTTCACGAACCTGGAACAATGCATCCATGAAGTGAACCACAAAGAACGGCCTTTGGCGGCATACTACTTCGGTTCATCGAGAAGAGCCGCATACTTTTCTGAAAACATTTTGACTGGCGGCGTGGGCATCAACGATACCATCATGCAAATCACCAACCCCAAACTGCCCTTTGGAGGCGTTGGCACAAGCGGTATGGGTGCCTACCACGGCAAACACAGCTTTGATTGTTTCTCGCACCAAAAAGCTGTAGTAAAAACCCCCACTTGGATAGATTTGCCCTTTAAATATCCGCCTTTTAAGTATATGGGGATTGTAAAGAGCATGTTGGGGTAGCCTAATAAAACGGACTAATCATCAAATACACAACAACGCCCGTAACGGCCACATACAACCAAATCGGGAAAGTGGTTTTGGCAAGTTTTTTATGTCCTTCGAAATCGCCAACATAGGCGCGCAGGTAGGTGAATAGCACCAAGGGAATAACGGCAATACTCAAAAACACATGGGTGATGAGGATAAAAAGATACACCCAATACAGCGCGCTTTCTTTATCGCCATAAGGCACAGGATCGCTGGTGATGTGGCGCAAAACGTAGCCTACCAAAAATAATACAGACAAAACCAAGGCAAATTGAATCAAACGCTGGTGGAGCTTTCTGTTGCCTTTTTTGATGGCCATTACCGCAGCAACCAAAACAACAGCTGTGAGTCCGTTTATGGTAGCATAAGTAGGTGGTAAGAAAGAGGTGTCGAAGCCATCAATTTTGATGGTAAACAAAAGTGCTACAACTGCCCAAATCACAATGGAAAGCGCCCAAATGCCCAACTTGAGCATGCGCAATTTATCTTTACTTACTGATGCCATATTCTGTTCTTAAAAGTCTTCTAATATCCTGGTTGAGTTGATCTACTTCCTCGGTATTGGTGCCATCATACACCCCACGGATTTTGCCACTTCTATCAATTAAAACTATTGAGGGCGAATGGGCAAAACCACCGGGTTCGTCTTCATCTGCGCGGGCATGCACCAAAAACCCTTTTACACCCAAATGATGCGTAGCGGCTTCATCGCCGGTGAGGAAATCCCAGTTCTTCAAATCCACACCATATTGGTTTGCATATTCCAACAACACTTCAGGGGAATCGTTTTTGGGGTTAATAGTGAAAGAAAGAAAGTGTAATTCCTCGATGTCGGATGTCAAAACCTGCAAGCGCTTCATCTGCGAAGTCATTTTGGGGCAAATAGTAGGACAAGTGCTGAAAAAGAAATCTGCAACAAATACGCGTCCCAATACGTCCTTTTTAGAAACAGTTTTCCCGTTTTGGTTGGTGTATTCAAAATCTGGAATTTCATGGAAAATAGTATCCACCACTTTACCGTCTTTATACACCAAATCGCGGTCGCCATAAATGGGTAAAACCGGTTCAGATTTGCAGCCAAACAAAAACAGATTGGCCAGAAGCATCGCACCGAAAAAAATCTTATTTGTCATTATTTTTTTCTCTTCTATTTTTCTCAAATTCCTTTTCAAGGAGCATAAAACCTTCGTGGAAGTCGCGAATCATGGACTCACTTCTGCCATATCTAACAAAGCGCAGCTGACCTTCTTCATCAACCAAAAGCAGGCATTCTAAGAAAACTCTTCCCGAAAGAAATTTATCGTCTTTGGCGTCAAACAAATTTTCGCCATTGTGTTCCAAATCATAAATCTGGGCGGGATCACCAGACACTAATCTCCAAATTGTTTTGTTATATTCCGGTTTTTTAAGTCCTCTTACCACAATATCCTGAATTCCAAAATTAGAGTCCTCTGTTAACTCAATTGAATTGCCATCTAAATCAGTAACAATAGAAATTATCTGAACGTGTGGTAATTTCTTACGGTTGTTGTAGATTTTTTTGAATAACTGCTCACGCATAAACCATAAATCAATCCCACAAGAGTCTGGACAAGTTACCTGATAGGTTGTGAAAATTGTTATTTTTCCCTTTAAGCTATCTTTCGTAAACGGTGTGCCATCGAGAAAAGAAAATCGAAAATCTCCAACAGAACCATAAGAGTCTAATTCTTGATAGTGGCTAGAACAACCGCGACCAAAAGTGATAATTAGTAGTGCGGGACCAAACAATAAAATGAAAAGCGCCCAGGGAATCCTGCGACGCTTTTTACCATAATCAAATTCTGACATATCTTATTTCATCCAAATGTGGTGCACCTGTAAACCCTCAAACAAAAGAATGTATGTGAGATAAAGTGCAAAAATCATATAAGGGAATAAAATCAAACGACGTAGTTCGAGTTTTTCATCACCCAAGTGCATAAAAACCAAAACAATATAACCAGCCTTAATCAGGGTCAATACAATATATCCCCATTTGATGGTTTCCCATGTAAATTCAGCAACATAATGCTTTGGGAAAACAATACCAACTCCAACCTCTACAGCGGTGATTAAGGACAATAATACTGTAACAAAATATATTTTCTTGCGAATTTTCTTTCCGTGCTCTTCGCTGTGGTGTGCCTCTAAAGAATATTCAATAACATCATCTCTTTCCATGATTCGAAATTTATATAATAATCAATTAAACCAAATAGAAGAAGGTAAATACAAACACCCAAACCAAATCCACAAAGTGCCAGTACAAACCAGTTTTTTCAACCATTTCGTAGTGACCTCTGTTATGGTAAACACCTCTCAACACACCAAAGAAAATGATGATATTGATAACCACACCCGAGAACACGTGAAATCCGTGGAAACCTGTAATGAAGAAGAAGAATTGAGCAAATTGTTGTGGACCATATTCATTTCGCTGCATGTTCGCACCAAATACTATTCTATTTGCTTGACCAGCCGTTGTTGCCTGCTTATACAATTCAGCAGCCTCCGCACCTTTGATATGGGCGCCCAATTCGTATTTGCTACCTGCTTCACGAATTTGAAGTTCTTCAATATGTGCTTCTTTTGCAAAATTAACTCGAGCCACAGCACCGTCTTTCAAGGTAATTGTACCAACAGTAGTAACTTTTCCTGCTTCAAGCGCATCATTATAATAATGAAGAGCATGATGTTCAACAACAGCCCCTTCTTTATATTTTGAGCCCGATTTTAGGATTTCTAGATTCTTCACTTCTGGTCCATGACCATGTACAAAAGCCAAAGAACCATCTTGCAACTGCACACGACCCAATTCAGAACCGTGAATAAAGTGAGACCATTCCCAAGCCTGTGAACCCAAGAAGAAAAAGCCGCCAATAATGGTTAAAAACAACCATTTTGTAACACCTTTTCGGTCCATTCTGTGACCTGCTTCAACTGCCAACACCATGGTTACAGAGGAAATAATCAACAAGAAAGTCATCAAAGCGACATAAATCAGTGGATATCCATGACCCAAGAAAGGTAACGAATGGAATACCTCCTCACCCATGGGCCATTCACCTGTGTAAGCGTGACGAATAAAACCATAAGCAATCAAAAGACCTGAGAAAGTCAAGGCATCTGATACCAGGAAAAACCACATCATCATTTTTCCATAGCTCGTCTTAAATGGTGACACTTGCCCACCCCATGATGGTGTTGTGTCAATGTTCAAAGCGTGTTCAGCCATCGTTTAAAAAATTTTTTGCAAGTTTAGTGAATAATTAGTGAATGTAAAGTAAAAACAGCAATAAATATAGCCATAAAGCGCCCAAATAATGCCAGAAAATTGCTGTTGCTCTCATTCCCAATGTGTTGGATTCTGAAAACTCGTTAGCATAGGTGCGCTTCGTAAAAGCAAACATGTACAAAAGGGTCGCTAAAATATGCAGCAAATGAAGGAAAGTGAGGATGTATAGGTAAGAAGTTGCGTTGTCTTTTGAGTCATATAGTTTCAGTTGAAGCCCGCGACTCAAAGGTTTATCCTTGTAAAACAACTTGCGATTGTCATATTGAATGGGTTCACCACCATAATACAATTGGAAGTCTTTCCCATAATCTCCTTTCACAAAAAAGTCGCCGCGTCCAGCAGCCACATGAATCATCATTTCTCGCAAACGCAACCAGTCTGACAATTGGATAGGGGTTGAGTCCTCTTTATGAAGCAGTCCATCGATTAACAACAGGGGTTCATAGCGATAAATCAAAGTGAAATCAGTTCCATAACTTGGAAAATCAATTTTACCAACGCTACTTGAATCTATATCTTTGATGAACAATGAGGCAAAATTTTGAAGTGCTTTCTGCTCCTCTGGCTTGAGCAATTCTCCTTTTTTTATGAAAGAATTACCATTTACTTCAAGCAAATCATTGCCTTGTCTTATTTCAAAATAATCGCCGTAGCGCCCGTTGGAAACCATGATTCTGTTCACAACATAAGCCCCATTATCCACCAGCTGACCGTAGCCTTTGAATTGTGAATAAGCAAAAAAGAGACCTAATACGGTTGTAACAAGAATAAGCGTTTTAGCTGGAGCGGACTTCCCTCTTTTCATCAAGAAAATTGCGAGTTCAAAAGACAAACTACTAATAACGATAGCTGCTGTACTGATCCAAAAAAAAGAAGGCATCGGGAATTTCACCCAAAAAGAATCCCCTGCAGATACAACATATGCAGAAGACAGCCCCAAAAACATCATCGTAATACTGATTATGGAAATATAAACTGTGCCCTTTTTTACACGCTCTTTGGTCCGCTGTTCGTGAGCCAAAGATTCTAGCTCTTGTTCATTTTTAATATTTTGCGTGTCCATAGAAATATATTGAATTAGATTTTGTCGAGAACATATAAAAACTGAATCAACGGTAAATAAACAAAGGAGGCGAACATAAGTTTACGTGCATCTTTAACTTCGCAGGTCAAATAGAGGCGATAAGCATACAAGAAGAAAAGTAAACCCAAAAGACTTCCCACAATCAAAGTAGTATCTCCTGTCATATCAAAGGCCCATGGCAATAAACTAAAGGGCACCAAAAGCAGCGTGTAAACCAAAATCTGAAAAGCCGATTGTTTGGATCTGCCATTGTGGGCTGGCAGCAAATTGAAGCCGCCGTGCTTATAGTCGTCGTACAAGACCCAAGCGATGGCCCAGAAGTGCGGGAACTGCCACATGAATTGAACTAGAAACAAGATTCCAGCCAATTGTGTGTAACCATCAGGATGCGCCAATGCACCGATAAACGGAGGAAAAGCACCTGGAATGGCACCCACAAAAACGGCCCAAGGCGTGCGCAATTTCATCGGGGTATAAACAAAGGCGTAAAGCACAAATGATAAAAACGACCACAAAAGCACATGAATATTAATGAAATACATGCAAACCAAACCGGCAGCGAGCAGCGCGAAAACGATGATGTAAGCCTCAGTCAAACCCATACGTCCTTGAGGAATTGGTCTGCTTTGCGTTCGATTCATTTTCGCATCCAAATCGCGCTCAATGATTTGATTCATGCCGTTGGAAGCACCAGTAACAAAAATGCCGCCGAGCACCAAGAAAAGCAGTGTTTGATCGAAGCCACCACCCGCAAATAAATAGCCAGCAATTGCAGATAAAATAACCAAAAACGCCAAGCGCATTTTGGTGAAAAGCATCCAGTCTTTCAACTTTGATGGCTTTTTGCTGGATGTAAGATTTGCTGCGTTGGACAAGAGCTTTAATTTTCGGCTGCAAATTTACGGATAAACTTAAATGAACAGCGCATTTTCTTTTAGAATAAAAACAAATAAGCCCGGATATTTCTACCCGAGCTTATTTCCATATTGTTAAAGTTTGTTCTACTAGAAAATATAGCGAATACCTAATGCTGCTCCCCAGCCAAAGCCACGATATTCATCATCACCCGTTAGTGACCACATAGGTCGTGCATCTAAGCTGAGCAGTAAAGGAGCACCGATTCCTTGGAAATCGTATTCTAAACCAATTTGCCCCCCAACACCAAGATTAAAAGAGGTATTATTATTGTATCTGTTTGAAAACAAAGATATTGCTCCACCAGGGCCAACATACCAATTCAAGCCCTCAACAATATTCCAGTCCCAATGATAAATAACTGCCAAACCAAAGCCGTTCCAGTTTTTGCCATTATTTACCCCTAAATCGAATTCTAAACGATTTCTATCCGACAAACCTTTTTGATAAGAAATTTCAATTCCAGAACCAAATGTACCTCCTCCTAATCGAGCACCAATTGCATTTGAGTTCACTTGGCTCCAACCCGCTGTTGCAAATCCGATTGCAAGAGCAAAAATCATAACTATCTTTTTCATGTCTCTTTAATTTTTTTGCAAATATCAGTTTAATATGGACACGAAACAAGTAAAATCTAGGTCAAAAACCTAACTATATGTTAAATGTTTACTGGCTTTGCGTGTTTTTTGAAGTCCTGTTTTCTCTGCAACACAGAAGATGAAAATTGTGTTATATATTTACCTCTTAAATTTACATAAATTTCATACATCCAATTAAGTAGCTAAGAATTGTTAGAGGTGGGTGAAGAACAATGTTTTCCTCTAATCTTCAATTTTTTACTATTAATTTGTCATAAACATTCTACTTAGAAACAAAAAGATGAACAACGACACCATTTTTCAGATTACCAACAGCTTTGTATTACTCGGCTGGATCTTACTTTTAATTGCGCCCAAATGGAAACACAGTTTGTTTTTGGTACGTGCAGCTGTAATCATTCCATTGTCATTGGTGTATGCCGGGCTTGTATTCACCGGAATGTCTGAATTTGACCCTTCGTCATTTTCAACTTTAGCAGGCGTAAAAGTGCTTTTTGCTGATGATTCGGCTTTGGTTGCAGGCTGGATACACTATTTGGCTTTTGATTTGTTTGTAGGCTCATACATTGTGCAACGTGGAATTGCATCTCAAATGCCCCGCTGGATGTACACGCTTTGCTTGCCTTTCACTTTTATGTTTGGCCCAATGGGCTTGCTGTTGTTTGGAATCATTCAATTTGTGCGCCGTGAAAACATTTAGTGCGCATAAAGACAATGAATTTATCAAAAGTGATTCTTTGTTTCACATCAATGCCTAGAGCAATTCTTCTTAGTTTTGTTGTCAAAATTAAAATGACAACCATGAACGGATTCATCATTCCATGCAGAGGCTACACCCCACAACTAGGCAACGATTGTTGGATTGCCCCTAATGCCACTTTGGTTGGCGATTTGATTTGTGGCGACCAATGCTCATTTTGGTTCAATGCCGTTGTGCGTGGCGATGTAAACAGCATTCGCATGGGAAACAAAGTGAATATCCAAGACGGTGCGGTGATTCATTGTACTTATGAAAAAGCCGCAACCACAATTGGCAATAATGTTTCCATAGGACACAATGCATTGGTACACGGTTGCACGATTCACGACAACGTGCTCATAGGCATGGGCGCTATTGTGATGGACAATTGCATCATTGAAGAAGGTTCTATCATTGCTGCTGGAGCCATTGTTACTGAAGGCACGCATGTGAAAGCCGGTTCGCTCTACGCGGGCATTCCCGCCAAATTCAAAAAAGAAGTGGATGAAGCCTTGAGAAAAGGCGAGATTGAAAGGATTGCGAATAATTATGTGAAGTATTCGGGGTGGTTTAAGTAGTGGGTCTTGATTATACCCTCTAGGGCGCTGCTTGAGCCGAACGACGCTGCTTAAGCCGAACGACGCTGCTTAAGCCGAACGACGGTTCGGCTTTACGCATCGCCATCGATAATTTTTTTTTGCGTTGAGATTGAAGTTTCTTGCTATTTTTACGGATAATCAAGACCCATTGAATCCATGCAATTCAAGCAATCCATATCAATCAATTTCAGACAAAAATTCGTTGCTTTAGCATTGTTCATTGCTCTTGCCTATTCTTTTTATGCATTTCAATACATCATTTTCTTAACCTGGCATTTTAGTTCTATTTCCGTATTCAACGAAATTCTTGAGTTGGATGACGACAATCTTTGGCAGGTTCGTTTAATCTCGGCATTTTTTGCAAGCATTTTTGCCCTCAGTTCTAGTCTAACTTGGGTATTAGAAAGGCCTCGCACATTTAGCTTGTCCAAAAGCAATAAAAACCTGAAACGGATTACTGCGGTGAAAGATTTCCGAAGCATGAACTGGTTTTTCCATGCTTGGTATAGCAAAATGATACTGGTCATTGGAATCATGTGTTTACCCCAACTTTTTTCAGGAAACCCCTCCTCTTTTACAACAAACATGAACCAAAGTCTAATAGTGCTCGTGCTAGTTTTAAGTTTGCTTTTCCTGTTTTTTCAGATGTGGAATGGTTTTTTGATTTCCTATCTTCGAACTGGTTTCCTATGGATGTTTGGAGGGTTGTGTCTTGTACTTGCAACGGCTTTCACGCTATCTACATTTTCCTTAGTTGAAAATCAAAAACTGTATCAACTGATTCGGCAAAAAAACGCATATCTGACTCACGACATACTACCTCCAGCGATACAGCAAACATGGATTATCAAAGACTTTTGGGGGATTTATCATCATGCCTATATAACGCAAAATGAAACAGGAGCACTACAATTTTTTGATCAGCATAATCAAAATATAAACGAGCATGAATTCTCAAACCTCATCGGCACCTTCAATTATGGGAACCCGTATTCAATAAACCTTCAAATTCATGCGGACAAATCAGTTTCCGCGCATGAACTCTATTCCACCGTTCCTGCGTTACAGGCGCCTGAAGGTTCATCATTGTTTGTTGCCGTGAGAAACTCAAAAGCTCAGCAACACAATAAAACCTTTGGCATTTATCTGATTTTTGTTGAAGCACCGCAATACAGTGCAGTCTTGCCGTTTAAATTGAATGACTTGGATTCCATTGAACTTGATGGTTCTGCAATAAGCAAAGTGAATTACCTCAACACCATTCGAAAACACTTAAATGAAAACAATACTGTTCATCTCGAAATTCTTATTCAACGTGACATGACTTTAGAAGACCTCTTAAACACCTATACCAACTGTCTCGACCTAATGGAGATCATAAACTTAGAAACAACATCGGATGGTGTGACTTTGGCTTATGCTAGGTCTGTGCCATTCAAATATCACAGGGTTTTGGATAATTTTCCGATATCCATTGGCATGAGGCTTGAGAATTAATTCAAAAAAGAAGTGGATGAAGCCTTGAGAAAAGGCGAGATTGAACGTATTGCGAATAATTATGTGAAGTATTCGGGGTGGTTTAAGTAGTGGGTCAAATTAATGCCCTCTTGAGCACTACATCAGTCGAACGACGGTCCGGCTTTACGCATCGCCATTGATAATTATATATATTTGTGACTCAAATATATTCTTTTTAACATGAAAAAACACATCTTATCCATCGCTTTAAGCGCAACATTTTTCGGCCAAATTTTCGCGCAAACGGTTACCAATCACCCTGAGAGCACGTATAAATTTGAGCAAATTGCCAACCACGACGCCACGCCTGTTTTGAGTCAGGGCATGAGTGGGACATGCTGGAGTTTTTCGGCTTTGTCGTTTTTTGAGAGTGAAATAATGCGCTTGAAAAAGGAACAAATTGTGTTGTCGGAAATGTACATTGTGCGACATGCCTATTATGAAAAAGCCGTGAAATACATCCGCATGGATGGCAAAATCAACTTTGGTGAAGGAGGTGCTTTTCACGATATTCCCTACATCATCAAGCGTTATGGCATTGTGCCAGCAAGTGAATATACAGGATTAAGAACTGATGAAGAAAGCATCAACCACAAAGAATTGTTCAACGCCTTGGAAGGATTTATGGGCGGTGTTTTGAAAACAGCCCACGATTTGCGCAGAGGAGAATCATTGTCGGATTCATGGAAAGCTGGAATTTCTGGTATTTTGGATGCTTATTTGGGCGTCGTTCCGAAAAACTTCACGCATAAAGGGAAATCCTATACCCCACAGACTTTTGCCGATTATTTGAAATTGAACATGGATGATTATGTGTCCATCACTTCATTTACGCATTTCCCGATGTATGAAAAATGTATGCTCGAAATTCCAGACAACTGGGGCTGGGGCATGAGCTATAACGTGAGTTTGGACGACATGGTTCGCATCAACGAACACGCTTTGAAAAATGGTTTCACCGTGGCTTGGGGGGCCGATGTTTCTGAAGGTGGATTCAATTTCCGTGAGGGCATTGCCATTGTGCCCGAAGACCCATCTACCATCAAAACGCAGGGCGCAGACAACCGCAATTTCTCTGATGCAGGCGCCGTAAGAATTTCCAATGCGTTCCGCGAACCGGTTAAAGAATTGAACATCACGCCAGAATTGCGTCAAAAAGGCTACGACAATAAAACCACGCAAGACGACCACGGCATGCACATCACAGGTTTGTTCAAGGAAGCTAATGGCACGATGTACTATTTGGTAAAAAATTCTTGGGGCACATCCAACCACCCGAAAGGTTATTTATTTGTCTCTCAGAATTATTTCAAGTACAAAACCATCAACATCTATTTGCACAAAGATGCTTTGCCTAGCGATTTAAGAAAGAAATTGAGGTTGGAGTGATGCACAAGCTCCTTCCCTTTCTGATATTCTGCGCTTGTTCTTTTCCGATTAAAAAACAAGTCTCTAATACAACACCTGAACATGCTCTTTCAACAGAAGTAGATCGTGATTTAAAACCCGATACTGTTACAGTGGTTTTACAATATTATCCCTTCGGATGTCCTTGTCCGCATTGGATTGAACTCGAAAAAATTCCCATTTACAAGGAGTGGCAATTAGAAAACGACGCCTATCCTGAAGAATTCTTCTACAACATTGAATGGGGCAATCCACCATTGCCTAATCCCTTAGATGAACTTATCAATGATACAATAGAAACACCTTGGACTTTTGAATTCACAGGTCAATTTTACAAGGAACCTAAGTTTCTTGGTCACGAAGGCGAATTATGGAAAGGCCGAACGCTGCGATATTATACCGTTCGTCGGGTTGGTGAATAAAGGTTTATTTTACTAAAATATAGATTTGTATTTTGGCAAAATAAACCACCGAAATCCTCAGCTTCGACCAATTTCTTGTCAAATAAAAAAAGCCCGAAATCAATAGACTTCGGGCTTCGTAATATTATCGTTTTGACTAATACAACTCCTCTTTCAAGGCCGTGCGGTAATCTTTGATTTCTTCGCGGTTGATTTTATTGTCGGCTGCTTTGAGCAAATTCAACAAATACACCAAATTTTCTTGGTCTTCGATTTCCAAAGGATATTCACCGCCTTCTTCGTCTTCTTCATATTGCGCTTGGATATCGAAAGCACCATCGTTTTCCTCTAAATATTCGTAAGTCAAACGCAAAACCTTCGTTACCAAAGGATCTGCTTCTGCCAAAGCATGTTCGCGCAATTGTTGCAATTGAGGCACAAGCGACTCAACGTTGATTCCGTTTTTCTCGATTTCAGCAACGATTGTATCTATCAAATTATTGGCTGCAGCTATTTTCATTTCTTAAACAATTAGGGCGCAAAAATATAAATTGCAGCCGAAAAGAGCGCACTATATTTCAAAAATAAACCAAAACCGAACAACATCGCTATTTTTGAC
>DIUF01000098.1:0-905 GCA_002422285.1 Flavobacteriales bacterium UBA6165
GATGGATTCTGGAAAAAACTTCACATTTTCTTGCCTGCACTTTTGCTATGCTATTTGTTGCCATCAATCTTGAGCTCGATCAATATTATCAGTCCAGAATGGGTTGAAGCAGATGCTTATGGCAATGGGGTAAAAGTGAAATCTGGTATTTATCATGTCGCCAGTCGCTATTTGTTGCCCGCAGCGTTGATTTTGCTTACTTTGAGTTTGGATTTGAAAGCCGTATTCAAATTGGGTTGGAAGGCTTTGGTTATGTTTTTAACGGGCACTTTGGGCATCATCATCGGTGGTCCTATTGCCATTTTGATTGTTGCTGCTTTTTCTCCTGAAACTGTTGGTGGCGAGGGCTTTGATGCGGTTTGGCGCGGTCTTTCAACTTTGGCAGGCAGCTGGATTGGTGGTGGAGCGAATCAAACTGCGATGTTGGAAGTGTATAAATACAACCAAGAAAACTATGGAGCCATGGTCTTGGTAGATATCGTTGTTGCCAATATCTGGATGGCTGTTTTACTTTTCGGAATTGGCAAAAAGGAACGCATCGACCGCTGGTTTAAAGCGGATAATACAGACATCGAAGTGATGAAACAACGCGTGATGGATTATGAGAAAAGTGTGATGCGCATCCCAAGTTTGAAAGACCTGATGATAATCTTGGGAATCGCTTTCACGGCTGTTTCTTTGGCGCATTGGGGGGCAGATTATATGGTAGATTTATTGAAATCAGTACCGTCGGTTCAGAATCCTGCGAGTGCGATGTACACTTTTTCCGATCATTTTTTCTGGTTGGTGATGAATACAACGATTATTGGTGTTGCTTTGTCTTTTACCCCTTTAAAGAAATTTGAAGGAGCAGGAGCGAGCAAAATGGGTTCGGTATTTATTTATGTTTTAGTGGCATCTATCGG
>DIUF01000098.1:996-12563 GCA_002422285.1 Flavobacteriales bacterium UBA6165
TTCCATCCATCGTTGGCAAGTGTCGGTGTGATTTTGGCAATTTTTGGTTATGTTTTGGGTACGCTCGGTGCGCTGTGGTGTGCAGAGATGATGCGTATGGTAGCACAATAATTTTTTGATTATGACAAGATATTTTTTACTGCTAACTGTTTGTACTTTACTTTTCTCCTGCTCACCAGGTATCAAAAAAAGCCGCGTTTGTGCATTGGAAAATTTTGATGCCTTACAGGGTTGTAAAGGTCATACAAATGAAATAGTCGGATTTCCGGAAACTGTTGTGCATTCTTTTAGAGCCAAAGGTTTTGAGGAAAACTCCACGGTATCTGTGCGTTGGTATTTTGAAGACGCAGGAAAATTCTTTTTGATTGATAGCTTTACTTATTACACCAAAGAAAGCGACGAATTGGTGGTTTCTGGAATTGACAGGAATTTCTTGCAACCAGGCAGTTATGTGGTGAAAATTAAAGTGGAAGACGCTGGCCAAACTTACGAATCTGAAGAGCATTTTTCTATTCAATCGAATGGGGAAACTATTGCATTGATGCTTCTTGTTGGTAATGCCATTGATCCCACAGGATTGGTTACACGTCCGCACACTTACTTCACGATAAACGATCAACAGGTGTTTGTTTCCACTTTTGTCTATGATGCCAAACCCAATCAAGACATTCTCATTCGTTTTCGGCAAATCGACGTGCAGGGTGGTTATGAAAAGCAGTTTTCTACCAATGTTGGTCCAAACCCGAAAAGTAAATTTTTGCTTTATGCCAATCTGCCCAATGTGGATTTGAATTTAGGTGAATATCAAGTGGAAATAAAAATTGGTGATGTTTCATTTGTAGCACCATTCTATATTGATGAAACACAAATCACAAAGCCAAATTTGTAAGCATGTTTCCCGAATTGAATTTGCCCCGTGCACCTCTTCGCATTTCCAAAAGTGGACAACAATATTTGATTTGGGATGAATGGCGTAAGAAACAAGTCGTGTTGACACCTGAGGAGTGGGTAAGACAACATGTATTGCATCACTTGGTAAACGATCTCAATTATCCATCAACACGAATTGCTGTAGAAATGCAGATAGAAGTGAATGGATTAAAACGCCGTTGTGATGCCTTGGTTTTTGATGAAAATGGCATCCCCCAAATGCTTATAGAATGCAAAGAACCAGATGTTGAACTTAGTTCTGAAGTCGTGCAGCAAATTGCTCAGTACAATGCCAAATTGAATACACGTTGGCTGCTTATTTCAAATGGCATCCAACATTGCATGCTGCATATTGATGCGATTTCAGGTACTTTCACGATGCACCAACAGATATTGAGCTTTAATGAAATCCTCTGATTTTTACTGTGACATTTGTTCCACAGCGGTCTTGTGGTATGTTGTAGTTTTGTCACACAATTTTTTTTCATGGAAATAGCAGGATACATCGCATCAATTTTTATCGGAATAGCTTTGGGCTTGATTGGAGGAGGAGGCAGTATTCTAACGGTGCCTGTGTTAGTGTATTTATTTACCGTTGATGCCGTTTTGGCTACGGCTTACTCTCTGTTTATTGTGGGTGCCACAAGTGTTGTAGGTTCAGTTTCCTATTTTTTGAAAGGTTTGGTGAATGTGAAAACAGCAGTTGTTTTTGGTGTTCCTTCTATCATTGCAGTCTTTTTGACACGTGCCTATATCGTTCCTGCGATTCCAAACGAGGTTTTCACTGTTGGTGATTTCGTGGTAACAAAATCGATTCTATTGATGCTCATTTTTGCTGTTCTGATGATTTTTGCCTCATACAGCATGATTAAAAAAGATAAGCCTCAAGATAATAATGCTACCATTCAAGTGTTCAATTATCCGCTGATTTTAATTGAAGGAACGGTGGTTGGAATTCTCACTGGTCTTGTGGGTGCAGGTGGAGGATTTTTAATTATTCCTGCTTTGGTTATTTTGAGCAAACTTCCTATGAAAGAAGCTGTTGGAACATCTTTGGTGATTATCGCCGCCAAATCATTAATCGGATTCTTGGGAGAGGGTGGTGAGAGCGAAGTGAATTGGATTTTCCTATTCAGTGTAACGGCATTTGCAATAATAGGCATCTTCATCGGTATGGCTTTGTCCAAAAAAATAGATGGTAAAAAATTAAAACCCGCCTTCGGTTGGTTTGTCTTGGTAATGGGAATCTACATCATCCTCAAAGAGACCTTACTCAGTTAAATTTTAATAAATGATAAATTGCAGAACAATGCGAATTGTCTGACGGTTATAACTTTGCTTAATTCAAACAAACAATAAAATGATAGCGTACAGTCAAAATCCTTGGCCTTGGTATGTTGCCGGCCCACTTATCGGACTCACGGTGCCAGCACTGTTGATTCTGGGAAATAAAACATTTGGCGTAAGTTCTTCTTTGAGACACATTTGTGCTTCTTGTATTCCAGCAGGTTTGTCATTTTTCAAATACGATTGGAAAAAAGAAATCTGGAACTTGGTTTTTGTCTTTGGAATTTTTGTCGGCGCTGTTTTGGCAACGCTTTTTTTGGCAAATCCTGAACCCATAGTCGTTCATCCAGAATTGGCAGAAGAATTGGCTAGCTACGGCATCACAAACTACGATGGACTGGTGCCTGTGGATATCATGAATTGGGAATCACTACTGTCATTAAAAGGCTTTATTTTAATTGTTTTGGGCGGATTTCTCGTTGGCTTTGGTACACGATATGCCGGCGGATGCACAAGCGGTCACGCCATTATGGGTCTTTCCAACTTGCAATGGCCGTCGCTGGTTGCCACGATTTCCTTTATGCTAGGCGGTTTTATTATGGCCAATCTGATTCTTCCTCTTATTCTTTCACTTTAAACTACAATAGTGGTCATGGAAAATAACAACACCACCCAAGATTTTGATCAACGCGCATTGGATGCCATGTGCGTCAACGAGAGTAGATTAGAACACAAATGGTACCACAACATCAAATATATGATTGTTGGAATCCTCTTCGGAATTTTATTCGTGAAAGCCGAAATTGTGAGCTGGTTCCGAATCCAAGAAATGTTCAGATTGCAATCTTTTCACATGTATGGTATTATCGGAAGTGCTGTAATTGTGGGTGTTATTTCGGTTTGGATCATCAAGAAATTCAAAATCAAAACGATCTATGGAGAAGACATCGTGATTCACGATAAGCAGTTCAATAAGGGCAATATTTATGGTGGCTTGCTTTTTGGCTTCGGGTGGGTCATAACAGGTGCATGTCCAGGACCATTGTTTGCACAAATCGGTACAGGAGCCATAGTGATTATCGTTACTTTGTTGAGCGCTATTGCAGGCACCTGGTTTTATGGATTGATTCGTGCCAAACTTCCTCATTAAAAGTAAAGCATACAAAAATGAAAAGCGGTGGATTCAATAAGAGCCCACCGCTTTTGCTTTAGAGAAACGAAGATTTTTTCTCCGTCAGTGTGTCATTTTTGCATCAATTTCTTGGAATACTTCCTTCAACACTTCAGGGTGTTTTCGACCAAATTCTTGGATACACCACATTCGGAATTGGTAAAGTTCAAGTGGAGAGCCCACCCATTTCAATGCTTTAAACAATTCCTTCTTAAACAATCTACGGTCGAAACTTACCTTGGTAAGAATCTCTTTATACATTTTAAGCATGGCGGAATATTTTTAGCGTTTCTACAAATATAACCAATTTTTGCTGGCTTTATTGTGCGCAATTTCTATAAAAGTTGTTAACAGTGATTTGACTACTTTTGTAGCATGATTGAGCAACATAAAGTGAAATGGAGTTTTTTGGCAATAACATTTTTGTTGTTAATCAACAATGGGGCAATTCCCTTGTGGGATCAAGATGAATCGGCCTATGCGGGATTTGCTTTCAATATGATTGAGCAGCACAATTGGCTCGTTCCAGATTTTCCTTTTTCGGATGTACACAGAAAACCACCGCTGCACTTTTGGAATATTGCGGTCTTCAATAAAATTTTCGGATACAACACCTTTGCCGTGCGCTTTTCTTCTGTTTTGGCGGTTTTGGGCACTTTGCTTTTGCTTTATTTCCAAGGACGAAAATTTTTCAGTGAACGCACAGCGCTATTAGCCGTTTGGGTACTTGCTGGCTCATTTTTGGTCACTGCGATTGCAAAAGTTGCGGTAACAGATGCAACAGTTTTGTTTTTCTCGACGCTTTGTGCTTTTGGTTTGCTCCATGTCTTGCACTTCAAATCCAAGTGGTGGGTCTTTTGGTTTTGGCTGGGCATCGCCGCGGGAGTTTTGGTCAAAGGTCCACCGGTGCTGATGTTCGCGGGTATGTTTGGATTATTGCTTCTTATATTTCATCCCAAGCGCTGGAATTTGATTCAATTGCATCCTTGGTTTTTTCTCCCAATTTCGTTGTTGCCTTTTACATATTGGGCTTATCTCACCTATCAACATGATGGTGGTGTTTTCCTCAATTGGATGCTTGATTGGTATGTGCTCAAACGCATTGACGGACATGTATTTGGTCAAACTGGTCCTGTAGGAATGCACTTATTGGGCTTACTTGCATTTTTTGTTTTATTCATCCGCTTTATTCCGCTTGCCATTTGGAATGGTTTGCGAGCGGCTTTGCGGAAAGACGATGCACTTTTAATTACAGCACTTTGGTGGATTGCAGGCTGGTTTTTTTATGAGTTTTCGCCAAGTAAATTGCCGGCTTATGTGATTGCAGCCCATGTACCTTTTGCGATTTTTCTTGCGTATCAAATAGCTGGATATTATGCTGAAAACAAAAGCTCCCGCGTATTCTCAATAGTGCAATTTTTCATTTTCTACAGCTTGTCGCTTGGATTGATTTCAGCACAATTTGTTGTAGAAATACCAGCGGTTTTGGGGAATACACTTTTGATTCTCGGTGTTTATGTTTTTCTGTGGACATCCATCTTATTCTGGAAGTTGAAATCTAAGGCTTACAATCGCATTCACTTACTTGGCGCCTTCGGTTTTGTTTTCTTGGCTTGGACCTTGGCTCCTTGGGCAACAAATGCGGTGAACAGCAGCAAACGAATTGCTGATTCTTTTCAATCCAGCGGTGAAAAAGTTCAAGTTGTTATCGCAACGAACTACGGAAATCAACCGAGTTTGCCTTATTATCTTATGGCGCAAGGTTTCAAAGTTTTAGATGAAATCAAAACGCCTATCGAAGAAATTGTTTCTGAGTATTCAGGAAATGTGCAAACAGCTTTCGTTTTGAGCCGAGCGCAGTTTGATTTTTTCACGGAGTTTTTTGATAAAGAAATCCCACACGAACACATACAAACCTTGATGATCGACAGAAAGGGCAGTACGGATTATTTTATCGTGTTCTCCAAAGATTTAAACTAATTTCACCCCAAACATAAACGCATGAAACATTTCCTTTTCATTTTAATTGCAGCAGCTGTTTTTGCTTGCAATAAGAAACCTCTTCAAACGCCATACACCAAAGTATATGGGACTTTTGAATGGAAGCAGACCTCCTATCGTCCAGATCCTTACAGCAATTTACAATTCATCGACGCCGAGGGACATTCTTTCAGCGCAAAAGTTGTGTTCAGCGATGATTTTATGGTGCGTGTTTTTGTTGACGACGTTGAATTAGCATCAAGCAAATTCAGGGTTTTGTCACGAACTCAAAACGGAGACGATTTTGAAATGCGCCTTAGAGTTAATTTCAAAGGAGAGCTCGATTTGGGTAACGAACTCAAAATCTCGATGCTCAACAACGATTCCCTTTATCTCAATACTTTTCCATACAACGGATATCAACAAATCAGTGCGAGTAGCCACACCAACATGTTTGTGCGCCAATAGTTTTATGGATTTTTCGGAATTTCACATCCTATAGTAATACCGCTACCTTTGGTACGTTAATTGTTTTATTCCTAAAAACGCGTCTTATGAAGCCGATTCATCTTTTTGTGCTTGCCTTGATGGCATTTGTGCTTTTCTCATCCAATAAGTGTACTATAAAAAAGGGAGTAAACGATTTGCCGGAAAAGCCATCAGTCTCAACACCTGCACCCCGCGAATACAAATCATTCCCCAACGACCCCTATGCGGATATGTGGAAAGAGGTGCAGCAACTTTTCGACGAAGGCAAATACAAAAGCGCGCATGATGTTGTGGTGCAAATTGACGAACGCGCTTCAAAAGACAAAAATGAGCCGGAGATCGTTCGGGCACTTTTTGCCAAATTTAACTTGGCTAAGTCGTTTCAAGAAGAGGCGGAATATGTATCTATACTAGAAATTGAAAAGCGCATTCTTTCTTCATCAGGTGCTCAAAAGGCAATGCTGCACATGATTGCTGGTCGGATGTATTGGACGTATTACACCCGAAATCAATATAAAATCAACAGCCGAACTGCAACCAATGATTTTGAAAACCCTGATTTTAGAACTTGGGATGCATCGAAATTTAAAACTGTTAGTCAGTCACATTTCTTGAGTGTTTTGCCATTGATGGATGCTTTGAAAAATTATTCATTAGCCGATTTTCATCCAATTCTTAACAATTCGAATGATGCAAATCACCTGATTTCAACGCTTTACGACCTTGCTAATGTTGAGGTAATGAGCTTTTTTAGGATTTCTGCTGCCCAATCAACAGAAATAGACAACAGCCAAGCTTTGATGCACCTATTTTCGTTTTATGAAGATTTTATGGTGGATGAACTCAAAGGTGTTGATGATGAATTCAAAAAGTTGGTACTGCGCAGATACCAAGATTTGTTGCAAACCTATCACAATGAAAAAGATTGGAATCGAGTTGTTTATTGGGATTTGGAGCGACTCAAATATTTAAAAGGGCAGACAGACGCACTTTCCGACAACTCCAAATATATGGATGCCTTGAACCGCATCATTAGCGCCAATTTGAAAACCGATGAAGTGGCAATGGCTTATGCTTTGCTAGCTACGGAAATTTTAAACATGCCGAAAATGCCCGATTTCACTGGAATAGCTCCACCAAAAGTTCAAGCGAAGGAATTGTGTGAAACGGCTATTTCAAAGTTTCAGGCAACTTGTTTGGGTGTTGAAAAATGTAAAGGAATTATCGGTTTTATCGAAAATAAATCACTCAGTTTTCAAATAGAATGTGTGGTAAGTCCAGACAAAGAAGCTTTTGTGAAATTGAATTATCAAAATGTGCATAATGTTCATTTTAAGCTCATTGCCTTGTCTAATAACGCAGGAATAGCAAGAGGTTCTGAAGATTTATTGAAAGTGCACATGCACAAAGCGCCCATTCATGAATGGAAATTGTCTTTGAAAAACTTTGGAGATTATGACACCCACAGCTTTACTTCTACACTTCCTAAACTTGATTTCGGAAGATATTTATTGGTGGTTTCTGAATCCGATAAATTTGAAAGTCAATCCATAGTTTTTTATCAAGATTTTCAGGTGAGTAATCTTGCACTTACCAGTGTTAATTCTGATGAAAACACCCGATTTATGGTGCTTGGAGGGCAAAATGGAAATCCGCTACCAAACGTTAACCTGAAATATTACGAGAGCAAATACAACTACACTACGCGCACTTATGAATACAAAATGAAGTCGAGCACCAAATCCGACAAATTAGGTTTTGCTTCAATTGCGGGCAATGGAAATTACAATGGCTATGTGCTTCTAGTAAATGGTCGCGATTCTTTATTTTCCAATTCTGTATATTTGTCAAACTACCGACGAGAAAAGGAAAAGGTGCGCAATTCAGTGCAAATTTTTACAGATCGCGCCATTTATCGTCCAGGTCAGGAAGTGTTTTTTAAGGGCATTTGCTACAGTGGTAAAGACAATGATTACAAGGTTTTACCGAATAAAAAAGGTACAATTGAGCTTTATGATGTGAATCAGCAAAAAATCGCCAGTTACAATTATGTATCAAATGAGTTTGGATCCTACTCGGGTTCCTTTAGCTTACCTGTAGGTGGTATGAATGGTGAATTTCATTTGAGCGATGGTGACATGGATTCGGAGCATTATTTTCGAGTTGAAGAATACAAACGTCCCAAGTTTGAAGTCAAAGTTTTGCCTTTGGAAGGCGAGTATAAATTCAATGAGGAAATTACCGTGAAAGGTGAAGCTAAGGCATTTTCTGGTCAAGTTGTGGATGGCGCAAAGGTGTCTTATCGCATCAACGAATCTTATCAATTTCCACGTTGGGGCAGATACTCTCGTGGCTATTATCCCAGCATGCCCGATAAGCAGGTCGATTTTGGCGAATTGGTTACCAATGAAAATGGTGTTTTTGAATTGAAATTCGTGGCAAAACCAAATCCTATTTATGGCAAAATGCCTTATTTCACACAGCAATACAGCATCACTTTTGACGTTGTCGATATTACGGGTGAAATACAATCAGTTTCTCAAACTGTGTCCGTAGCCAATCATGCGATGGAATTGAATTTGATTGTTCCTGATGAGATTGATGGAGCTGATTTTAAATCCATTGGAATACAGGCGACAAATTTGAATGGACAACCGGTTAATGCCAAAGGAAGTATTCAAATTATTCCTCTTAAAGAACCAGATGGTATGCGACATGATGCAGGCATCTTTAAGGCAGATTATTACAGTTTGGATTCCGCTGATTGGGTTAAGAAATTCCCTCATTTAGATTTTTATGATTTAAACAATCCAGATAACTTCGAACGTCTTAGAGCTGTATCTTTTTCATTTGATACAGAGTCTTCATCTGAAATTAATTTTGAATCTCTGGTACAGATTAAAATGGCTCGCGTAAAGATTATAGTAAGGGCCAAAGACAAATTCGGTGTAACTGTTCAAACAGAGAAAATCATTACTGTTTACAACAAAAAATCAGATAAAAACCCAACTTCTGAGGCGCTTAGATCGACTTTAATCTCCAAGAACCACCAGCCAGGCCAAAACGTTGAGCTTTTATTGTCGTCTGGACATGCTGACCTTTCTGTACTCCTCGAAGTGCTTGATGCCGATGGTTTGGTGAGTTCAGAACGTTTTGTATTGAATAAATCGCAGCGTCTTTTCAAATATAAAATCTTGGAAAAACAACGCGGTGGGGTTTATATCAGATTAACCACGCAGAAATGGGGTTCGCAAATCACGGCTTCGGAATTTGTTCAAGTGCCTTTCACCAACAAAGATTTGACCCTAAAATTTGAATCCTTTAGAAACAAATTGCTGCCCGGACAAGAAGAAGAATGGAAGCTAACCATTCAAGGAAAATTGGGCGATAAAGTGGCCGCTGAGTTGGTTGCCGCGTTGTATGATGCGTCTTTGGATCAGTTTGCGTCAAATGACTTTTATTTGCACCTCTATGGGAAATATATCCCGCGCGATGTTTGGATGAATCGAACGCATAATGTTCAGAACAACCGAAGTTTTAAGAATTATCACACGAATGGAATTCCAAGTTTAGTTCGCACATTACCAAGTTTGAATTATGGATATTATTCTAGAGACTATTATTACAATTACGATTTTGAAGGTGAAGCCATTTATGGCATGGATGCAATTCCTATGACTGCGTATAGACAAGATGTTGCTTTAGAGGAAGTAAGCATTTCTAAGGGAGAGGGCTCTGGTAGGGCTAGAAAAGAAAGAAACAATGTTGCTGGCAATTCTAGTACGATTGCACTGGAACAAGAGGATCAGGATGCTCTGGGAGATAACTTAGCTGTGCAACCAAGTAATGAACCGTCAGGCTTAAATTCATCACAGAATAATTCAATAAGAACCAACCTCAACGAAACCGCCTTTTTCTTCCCACACCTTCAAACCAATAGCAGGGGAGAAATCGTTCTGAGTTTCACCATGCCTGAAGCTTTGACACGCTGGAAGTTTATCTCCCTAGCCCACACCAAAGACATGCGCATTGGCACGTTGTCGGATTACACGATGACACAGAAAGAATTGATGATTCAGCCCAATCCGCCGCGCTTTTTGAGAGAAGGGGATACGCTGAGTTTTGTGGCGAAAGTGTCTAATTTGTCTGAACAAGTAATGACAGGATTTGCTGCCCTGGAATTGTTTGATGCGCGCACCATGACACCGCTCAATGTGCAGTTCAAATTGAAGGACAACAAGCAAATGTTTGTGCTTGAAAAAGGTGCGAATGCCTCTGTTTTTTGGGATATTGTTGTGCCTGTTGGTGTTGAATCAGTAATCTATCGTGTTTCGGCTGATGCAGGCAATTTTGTGGATGGCGAAGAAAATATGCTGCCCATTTTGAGTAACCGCATGTTGGTGATTGAAACTTTGCCGTTGCCATCAAAAGGTGTGGGAACACGCAATTTCCGTTTGGAGAAACTTTGGCGTTCAGGTTCTGGAAAATCAATCCAACACCACAGTCTCACATTGGAATACACTTCCAATCCAGCGTGGTATGCGGTGCAAGCTATTCCGTATTTGATGGAATATCCGCATGAATGTGCCGAGCAGTTGTTTTCGCGCTATTATGCGAATGCTTTGGCGACCCACATCATGCAAGCCAATCCAAAAATCAAGGAAGTTTTTGCCAAATGGGAAAAGGAAACGCCAGAGAGTTTGCTGTCCAACTTGGAGAAAAATCAGGAGTTGAAATACATTTTGCTCAACGAAACACCGTGGGTGATGCAAGCCAAAAATGAAAACGAACGCAAAAAACGCATCGCAACGCTGTTCAATTTCTCAAAAATGGAGCGCGAATTGGATGCCACGATGCGTAAATTACAACAAATGCAGAGTCCAAATGGTGGCTTCCCTTGGTTCAAAGGCATGCCCGATAATGCGTACATCACGAAACACATTGTGATGGGCGCAGGATATCTCGATCGTTTGGGCATCAAATCCGTCAAAGGCGATAAAGAAGTGTATGCGATGTTCAAAAAAGCGGTGAAATACATGGATGAGCGTTTTTATGAGGATTATTTGGAGCACATGAAATACAAACGCGATTTCACCAAAGACGAAATCATTCATTTTGGCGATGTGCAATACCTCTATGCACGCAGTTTCTTCAATGAAATTCCGATGAGCGACAAAATCAAGCCTGTTCGCGACTTGTATTTGAGTCAAATGATGCAGTATAAAATGAAATTCTCGCTGCAAGGTCGCGCCATGATTGCCTTGTGTTTGCATCGCTATGGTTTTGAAAAAGAAGCCAAACAAATCGTTGCTGCTCTGAAAGATATCGCACTCATCAGCGACGAAATGGGCATGTACTGGAAAGACAATGTGTCGGGTTATTACTGGCACCAAGCGCCCATCGAAACACAAGCCTTGATGATTGAAGCTTTTGATGAGGTTGCACAAGATTTGGCATCGGTTGAGGAAATGAAAGTTTGGCTATTGAAAAACAAACAAACCAACGATTGGAAGACCACCAAAGCAACAACAATGGCCGTTTATGCGCTGTTTATGCGTGGCACAGATTTGTTGTCGGATGACGATATCGTGGACATTTACATCGGCGATCGCGATATCAAAAAGTTCAACGAAAACTTACAAACCGAAGCGGGCACGGGCTATTTCAAACACACCTTCAACAGCGAAGAAATCCAACCGATTTATGGCGA
>DIUF01000092.1 GCA_002422285.1 Flavobacteriales bacterium UBA6165
TGGCAGGTATCGCAGGTATCGTACTAACAATCGGTATGTCGGTGGATGCTAACGTGCTTATCTTCGAACGTATTCGAGAAGAAGTTGCAGCAGGAAAAGGTCAAAAACAAGCAATTGCCGACGGTTTCTCGAAAGCACTTTCATCAATTTTGGATGCGAATATCACAACCCTATTAACCGCCATCATTTTGAAAATATTTGGTTCAGGACCAATTGAATCTTTTGCTACAACTTTAATCATCGGTATCTTCTGTTCTGTATTTGCAGCGGTGGTGGTTTCTCGATTGATTTTCGAATTTATTTCTGAGCGCAAGGGAGAAATCTCATTCAGTACGAAATTGACTGAAAATTTCTTGAAAAACAAGAATATAGCTTTTATGCAAAAGAGAAAAACATACTACATGATTTCTGGTGTTTTGGTTGTTTTTGGCATTGCAATGCTCGCTACCCGAGGCTTGAAATACGGTATTGAATTTACTGGCGGGCGTTCTTTTGAAGTTCGTTTCGAAAATGCTGCAAACAACGATGAAATTGCCTCAAACTTGAAGAAAGTTTTTGTGCAAGATGGAAAAACAGCTGATGTTATCGTGAAGAAAAAAGAGAGTAAAAACATTGCTGAAATCCAAACCAACTTCTTGCATACAACAGTGAACGCGGATACTATAGTGGATCAAAAATTGCGCGAAGGTCTAGATTTAGGCAAGGCATCAATGGGCGAATACCAGATTGTTCAGAGTAGAAGTATTTCTGCCGTAATTTCTGATGAGCTCAAAACATCATCCACTTATGCCATTATTCTTTCATTAATTGTGATTTTCCTTTATATCGTATTACGATTTGGTAAATGGCAGTTTGGTTTAGGGGCACTGGTTGCCATGACTCATGACGTGATTATTGTGCTTGGTGCATTTGCAGCTTTTCATGGCATTATGCCTTTCAATATGGATATTGACCAAGCATTTATTGCTGCAATTCTTACCGTTGTTGGTTACTCAATCAATGACACGGTGGTTATTTTTGATAGAATTAGAGAAACTTTAGGTCTTCATAAATCAAAAAGCAATCTTGACAACATCAATGATGCTATTAATTCAACATTGAGTAGAACTGCTAACACTTCGATCTCGACATTATTGGTATTGTTGATTATATTCTTGTTGGGAGGCGCTGCTATTAAGGGCTTCATTTTTGCACTTATAATTGGTGTTGTAGTGGGTACTTACTCATCCATTTGTTTGGCATCACCAATGATTGTTGACTTGACGAAAGAAGAAGAATAAGATCGAATAAATCATTAGAGCTAAAAGCGATCCTATTTGGGTCGCTTTTTTTTATTCCCACAAAACACAAGACAACAAATGCCTTTATAAACAAATCATTAACCTTATGCCAGACACATACTAGCCGATGATTTTTGTATATTTGCACCTCAAAATTCAAAACCACGCTTAGAGCATATGAAGAAAATTCAAATGGTTGATTTGGTAACTCAATATGAGGCAATCCAAACAGAAGTAGATCAAGCAATAAAAGACATCTGCGCGAAAGCTCAGTTTATTAACGGTCCAGATGTAAACTCATTTGCCGAAGAGTTCAAATCTTATCTAGGGGCCAAGCATGCCATTCCGTGTGCAAATGGCACTGATGCCCTACAAATTGCTTTGATGGCTTTGGATTTACAACCAGGCGATGAAGTGATTACGCCATCTTTTACGTACATCGCAACAACCGAAGTAATTGCGCTTCTTCGTCTAAATCCAGTTTTTGTTGAAGTGAATGCCGACGATTTTTGCATGAATATCGAAAGTCTTGAGGCTGCTATAACACCAAAAACAAAAGCTATAGTTCCGGTTCATTTATATGGACAAGCATCGAACATGGAAGACATTATGCGAATCGCTGCCAAACACAATCTTTATGTAATTGAAGATAATGCCCAAGCCATTGGTTGCGATTATACTTTTTCAGATGGTTCCAAAAAGAAAACCATGACAATCGGACACATTGGTTGCACATCATTCTTTCCATCCAAAAATTTAGGGTGCTATGGAGATGGGGGTGCCATCACAACAAACGATGATGTCCTTGCGGCCAAAATGCGCATGATTGCCAACCATGGTCAATCAGAAAGATACTATCACGACGTAGTGGGTTGCAACTCACGTTTGGATACCATTCAAGCAGCAATTTTGAGAATCAAACTGCGTAAACTAGATGAATACATCGGCAAACGCAATTATGTAGCAAGCTATTACGATAGAGAACTTGGATCGATTGAAGGTATAACTGTTCCTGCTCGTGTAAATCATTCCAACCATGTTTTTCATCAATATACTATGAAATTGGATGGCATCAATCGAGATGAACTCAATGCTTATTTGGCATCGAAAGATATCCCCAGCATGATTTACTATCCAGTACCTGGACATAGACAAAAAATGTTTGCTTCTTTCAATTTAGGCGAATTGGATATGCCAGTTACGGACGATTTAACATCTCGTGTTATCTC
>DIUF01000005.1 GCA_002422285.1 Flavobacteriales bacterium UBA6165
TGTTGATTGGTTGGCTCTCTAATTTGTTGTCGTTCCGATATGGTTACTCATCCCATGCTTATGTCTTCAAAAAATCAAAATGACATTTCGGGAACTTCTTTAGGAATAACCAATTCTCCTTCTGTTTTACTTTTAATTTCTTCGACGCTCACACCAGGCGCTCGTTCAATCAGATGAAATTTGCCGTCTTTTATTTCTAAGACGCATAAATCTGTCACTACTTTTTTCACGCAGCCAACTCCTGTTAGTGGGAGTGAACATGTTTTGAGAATTTTGGATTCACCTGCTTTATTGGCGTGCATCATGGCAACAATAATGTTTTCGGCACTAGCCACCAAATCCATTGCGCCGCCCATACCTTTCACCATTTTTCCCGGTATTTTCCAGTTTGCGATATCACCGTTTTGAGACACCTCCATGGCACCCAACACTGTAAGTTGCACGTGCTGTCCTCTGATCATGGCAAAAGAGGTTGCTGAATCGAAGAAAACCGCCCCGGGCAAAGTGGTTATGGTTTCTTTCCCGGCGTTGATTAAATCGGCATCCACTTGTTCCTCCGTGGGATATGGACCCATACCCAAAACCCCATTTTCAGACTGAAATTCGACTTCAATGCCTTCTGGAATATAGTTGGCTACCAATGTTGGAATTCCTATGCCTAAATTGACATACCAGCCATTTTGTAGTTCTTGTGCAATGCGTTGTGCGATTTGATTTTTGTCGAGTGCCATAGTTCTGTGAATTTGTTACAAAGTAAAACGTTTTTTTAATACTGTGCTCGGGTCAGTTTAAGAGCCAAACAGTGATGCTGCAATTTTTGAGTAAATAGGGTTTTTGTTTTATGTTCCAGAGAAAGACTTGAACGTGAGCGGTATTTGAGTCGATATTTGGCAGAATAAACCGCGTGGCGAACGTTTTCTTGTCATCCGACCAATCGTAGCGCATCCAGTTTAAAAACAAGCGCTCTTGGGTTATTTCTGACCAATCGTTATCCTTTTGTGAAGCGCTAAATGTTGCATAGAAAGGTTGGTTTGGCGCATGAACAATACCTGTAATTTCTATTAGAAGCGCTTTGCTTTCCCATGTTGAATCGATGTTGAGTTCAATGAGATTGAAAAATTCTGTCTTGCTGTGATTCCAATTGGTTATGCTGTCTTTCTGGGTGATAATTGTTTTGCTCAAGGTTGTTTGGCGCTTGTACAGGTCGTGCTTGTTTATAGGAGCCGAATTGAGTTTGGTATAGCTCTGTTGAAATTGTTTGTTCAACGTAACACCTTGGTTTATAATTTGATAGTCGCAAATTGTGTCTGGATGGGTCGAATAAAGCATGGCATTTTGTTGTCCACCATTGCGGTAATTCATATAATACCAACAAAAACTTTGTGTGGCATATCCTCCGATTGTTGGTTTGAATATTTGATTTTCAGAGGATTGATTGATAAAGTTAAAATATTCCTGAATGTGTCTTTCTTCAATGGCAAACAGTGCCTTATTCACTTTGATTTCTTGTAAAAACTTGAGTGGAATAAAAAACAATGCAAGGGCAATCCACTTTAGGTAGTTGGTTTTCAGGTGGTTCAGCGCAAATCCAATGGACAAAAAGAACAAGGGAATTAAGTACATCGCTGTCCGATCTTCGGGATAATTGACGCCAAGCACCAAGTGATTCAGGAATATCGCTGCAATTGAGCCAATCAGCAATAGACCAAATAGACTTTTCTCAAGTGCTGCACGAATCTTGTTTTTTATAAAGAATAAGAGCGTTGAGATTAAAAGTAAAACGAATACGGCAATTACAGCCATCGCCAAGAAAACAGATTTGCTGCCCAAGACCAAGTCGAGCAAAGGCATGAGCGTGAATTCTAGAAAATTGTTGCCGCCATAATACAAAGCGCCTCTTGCTTTTAATTCAAACGAGAAGTAGATCAGTGGTGCAGCCAAGCTTATTGCCAGCACCGAGAAAATGATGGCGAGTAGTAGTTTTCGTCGAAGAGTTTTTGCGGGATCAAGCAAGAGACCAAGAAGGCTGAAAACCACCAGCATCAGGAACACATAAATCAGCGTTAAATTGGCGGAAACAGCTAAAAAAAGCATCAATATTGACCAGAAATACCATGCGGTTTTTTTGCTTTCCCAAGCTTTCAGAAAAAAGTACAAACCACACATTAAAAATCCGAGAGACATACCATATCCTCGACACAAAGCGAAGTATTCAAAAGTGTATGTGGTACTCACCAAGGCTAAAAACACCCCCCATCGAACCAAGGTTGTGTTTATTCTTGCAACAATTTTCCATGAAAAGAACAGATACACAGGGAACATTATAACGTTAGGCAGCCTTAGTGCCCAAGGAGCATCGCCAAAAACCTGAAAACTAATATTTCCCAAAAATGAGTTGAGCACGTGGTTGTTGGCGTCCCAATGCGCATTGGGTGGCAGGAAATCATTGGTTTGAATAAAATAGAAAAAAGTTGCAATTTCGTCGTGCAACATGGGTGTATAAATGGCCCGCAAAACCAAATAAGTCGATAGCATAAGGCCAACGAGAAAGGCGCTTTTTTGTTCTGAACGAAGAACGCGAGCTATCAATTTAATGTTTTGATTTATAGATTTTTAAACAAATCGCTTATTTGCGAACAGTTCGTTTTTCGATGCGTTTTTCAAACTTTTCTCCTTGAAAAATTCGTTGAACAAAAATACCTGGTGTATGAATGAGGTCGGGGTCTAAAGAGCCTGCTGGAACCAATTCTTCAACTTCAGCGATGGTAATTTTGCCCGCCATGGCCATCATGGGATTGAAGTTTCTCGCGGTTGCTTTGTAAACCAAATTGCCTTCGGTGTCGCCTTTCCATGCTTTTACAATGGCAAAATCTGCGGTAAGTGCATGTTCTAGAATATGTGGTTTCCCATTGAAAATACGCACTTCTTTTCCTTCGGCTACTTCTGTTCCAAAGCCTGCTGGTGTGAAAAACGCTGGAATACCTGCACCTCCTGCTCTACATCTTTCGGCCAATGAGCCTTGGGGAATTAAATCTACTTCCAATTCGCCACTGAGCATCTGTCTTTCAAACTCATCATTTTCGCCTACATAAGAGGAAATCATTTTTTTGATTTGACGATTTTGTAGCAACAATCCAAGACCGAAATCATCAACACCAGCATTGTTTGAAATACAAGTTAGGTTTTTCACGCCCAAGCGCATCAATTCAGCAATGCTGTTTTCAGGTATCCCACAAAGTCCAAAACCACCTAACATGAGCGTCATATTGTCTTCAATACCAATTAACGCTTCTTGTACATTATTTACTGTCTTTTTCATGCTACAAGTTAAAACGGATTAATGCCATCTGGCAATAAAGTTTGATTGTGAATATCACCTCGGTCGTCATATTCTGGATTCAAACAGAACACGTTGTATTTGCATTTGTCATAACCTTCAGGTGCTTCAAAATCTCCTTTGGAAATTTTTACATTGGGGTTTTTGTAAAGTTGTTGCATGTAATATCCATAAATGGGCAATGCCATCCGCGCACCTTGTCCCCAAGCCATAGATTGGAAGCGAACTGCTCGGTCTTCGGCTCCCACCCAAACTCCTGTAACCAAGTCAGGTGTGATGCCAATAAACCAACCATCCGAGTTGTTTTGTGTAGTACCCGTTTTGCCAGCAGTCGGATAGGTAATTCCCCCCCATGGTCGGCTTGAGCGCAAACTTGTGGCTGTACCACCTGTAATTGCCCCCTTCATCATGGTTACTGTGGTGTAGGCAAGCTCCTCACTCATAGCTTCTTTTGTTTCTGGCTCAGGTTCATAAATAACTTTTCCGTAGCGGTCTTCGATACGCATGATAACTGTTGGCCTGATAAACAAACCTCTGTTTGCAAAAGCGGCTTGAGCACCAACAAGTTCGAAAAGCGATAAGTCCATTGATCCTAAACACATAGAAGGGGTGATGTCTTCTTTTCGAAGCTCTATTCCTAAATCACGCATGAGTTGAGCAACCGCCTCTGGTCCTTGGGTCGCTCCCATTTTAGACATGAGAAGTACGGTTATAGGGTTGGATGAACTTGCTAGAGCGCCTTTAACGCTGGTTGACCCACCAACAGACCCTCTAGGGCACCAAGATTTATACCCATTACCATGAGGTATTTGGATACAATAACGTATTACCGGGTATGTTGAACAAGGTGTGGTTACACCAAATCTAATGGCAGCACTGTAAATGAATGGTTTAATAGTTGATCCGACCTGCCTTTTTCCTTGTTTTACTTGATCATAAGCGAAATGGTCAAAATTGATGCCCCCAACCCAAGCTTTAACAAAACCTGTCTGAGGCTCAATCGAAATGAGGCCTGAACGCAAGAAAGATTTGTAATATCGGATAGAGTCGTTTGGTGTCATTACAGTGTCTATTTCTCCTGACCAGCTAAATATCGTCATTTTAGTCGGCTCATCGAACTGAGCCATTATTTCTCTCTCTGATAGACCAAGTGCTTTGCCGTTTTTGTAACGCGTTGACCTTTTGCGGGCTGAATTCATCAATAAATCAACTTGGTCTTGAGCAACACTGTTAGAAAAAGGAAAGTTTTTTGTTCTCCTGTTGTTTTTATCAAACTCTGGTTGTAGTTGATCTTTCAGATGTTTTTCCACGGCTTTTTCAGCAGCAACTTGATATTCAACGTTAATCGTGGTATATATTTTTAATCCGTCTTCATAGAGACTGTATGGCGTGCCATCCTCTTTGGCGTATTTGAAGTTTCCTTTTTCATCTTTCTCATACAAGATTTTATTTAAATCTTGTCTTAAAACTTCTCTAAAATAGGGTGCAATTCCTTTTTTATGGTCTGCCACCTGGTAGTCTAATACAATGGGGAGTTTTTTTAATGAGTCACACATTTCTTGTGTCATTTTAACTGTAACGCCCTCTGCATCGCTGAATTTCACCCATTGTTCTAATACGGTGTTTCTTCGATTTAATGCTCTCTCAGGAAACTTTCTTGGATTGTATAGGTCGGGGTTTTTTAGCATTCCTACAAGCATAGCTGCTTCTTCCATGTTTAAGTCTGCAGCTGTTTTGTTGAAATAAACTTTAGCCGCCGTGCCCACACCAACAGCGTTGTAAAGAAAATCGAAACGATTGAAATACATGGTCATGATTTCTTCTTTCGAATGTTGCCTTTCCAACTTAGTGGCCAAGATGTTTTCTTTTATCTTTTGCCACAAGCGCTGAAGTCTGGTTCGAGCACGCTCAGAAAAGAGCAACTTGGCTAATTGTTGTGATATTGTGCTCGCCCCGCCTGCTTCACGACCAGTAATTCCACCAGCAATTGCCCTGCCCAAGGCCCTGAAGTCAATTCCGTTATGACTGTAAAAGCGAGCGTCTTCAGTTGCAATTAAGGCGGAAAACATGTTTTGAGAAACCTCATTGTAATCGAGGTTAACTCTATTCACTTTCCAATATCGCCCCATTTCTTCACCGTTGTCCGCAAAAACAATCGATGCTTGAACGTCTGGCGGGTTTTCCAGTGTTTTTGAATCAGGAAGATTAAAAGATGCTATTACAATCAGACCCACAATTATTATAAAGGGTAAAAGCCCAAAAAACCACAGTAATTTGATAATCCACCTGGGCTGTTCCGGAGTAGTGTTTTTGTTTTTAGCCATTGATTTAACTATAATGGTGTAAAAGTAAGAAAAAGTACGATTGTTAATTGTTTCGTTCTGAATATATTGATTTAGGCAACATTTTAGTAGGTTTTTTCGTTGAAGAAAACACAATCTTTATGTTTCAAAGATAAGTGTGAAACGAGATTGTTTTGTATTTAATTTAAATTAAGTTACTTTTGTCGGATAGTCAGTGTGATTTTAGACATTAAAAACTATGTAAAAATGAAAAAAATAATTTATCTAGTAGGGTTTTTAGCTTTTACTACAGCCTGTAAAAAACCTGTTTCAGACTTAGAGGTTACGCCCACTCTTGAGGTAGAAAAGAAAAACATGGGAGTTTTAGGTGTTCGTTCTGCAACTTGGTGTTCGGTTTGTGGTGCAGGCTTAAACAACACACAGAACGTTTTGGAGTTAAATAAAAATCAAGCAGTTGGAATGGTTTTTAAAGACGCGTTTAGTGGAGAGTTTGGTTCTCACTCCGATTGGGGTAATAATTTATTCAGCAAAGTAGCCACACAATTTGGTCTCGCAACGAGTGTGCCAACAAACTTTCAGAATTTCAATCATAATTCAGTTCAGGAGCATGTTGAAGGTCAAACGGTTGTTAATGGTAATTATGACATTCAATTTAATGGCAATGAAATGATTATTCGCACAACCACAAAGTTTTTCACTCAATTTGAAGGGGAGGTTTATATTGCTCCTTTTGTGATTGTAAATAATCTTGTTGGTGCGCAAATAGGTCACCCTCAAACACCAAACACTGTTCACACACGCTATGTGGCGGATGTCGCATATCCTGTAAATAAAGATGAAGAGTCTAAATTTGAATGGGGTTATATGATTTCTGCTGGTGTGGTGAGAGACGGACACACGGTTAATATGGATTTCAAATCAATAAAAAAATCACATTGGTCCAATAATAATATTTCAATAGGATTGGTGTATTTTAGAAAAGTTGGTAATGACTTTATTTTCATAAATGCTTTTACAAAATAATTTAGAACAACAGGTATGTTTATAAAGAATGTTTTGTTATTGCTGTTTGTGTTTGTTTTCACAAATCTAGCAATTGGTCAGTTAAAGCTTGGCTTTAATGCTGGGGTTAGCTACAATATGCCGTCTTATAAAATGTCCTCACAAGACACGCTTACAAATACCAATGAGTATCGTGGATTGGGGGCAAATTTTGGTCTTTATGGATATTTAAACCTTGCTGGTAAAGACCAAACATATGGTGTGCAAGCAGAGTTGTTAATGTCAACTAGATCCCACACTACTTTTTCTAAGGCCAATGAAGAAGTGAATAGTGAAATATTTTATTACCGAGAATCGCATGCTCTTCAAAGTATGATGTATTTTGATTTGCCCGTGCATTTTAGGTTCAATAAGGTTTTTAAAAAGGGTAAGTTTGGAGACGCTAATTTGTTGGGGTTTTTTGTTGGTCCACAAGCATCATATATGCTTTCTGCAAAATATGATGTAGACCACACATCTCTTACCAGTGTTCAAGGACAAGAAACGATATTGAGAGAAAACTCAAATAAACCAACGTTTAAATACAATGAGTTTGAATTTGGAATATCAGGCGGATTGTTGTTTGAAATGCAGGCGGGCTTTCGCATAGGCGCTCGTTTTTATAGGTCTTTTATGAGCGCCGCAGATCACGAGAGATTGTCTATTAATCATCAAATGCTTGTTGCTTTTGTAGGATTTAATTTTGCTAAAATCGGCGGAAGATAGAAGAATTTATATTTTTGTGAAGCGGGTATTATTGCCCGCTTTTTTTTTGACTTGAAAAATGAAAAAAAGAATTTTAGTTGTTGAAGATGAAGTGGCATTGCGTCAAATGATTGCTTTTAATCTAGAGGCTGAGGGCTATGAGGTTGTTGCTGTTGCTGATGGCAAAAAAGCACTTGATTTATTGCCAAGCATCAATCGTTTTGCTTTGGTAGTTCTTGATGTTATGATGCCTTTTGTAAGTGGATTAGATGTTTGTGCCGAAATCAGAAAACAATCACAAGTTCCGGTGCTTTTTTTATCTGCAAAAGGAACGAGTGCTGATAGGATTTTGGGATTGAAATTGGGGGCCAACGATTACCTTCCAAAACCTTTTGATTTGGAAGAACTTTTGCTTCGCGTTTCTATTTTAGCAGGAAAAAATGAAGCCATTGAAAACCAATCTTTATTGATTGGAGATTTTGAGGTGAATTTTAAAACCTATCAGGTTATGCAAGCCGGTGTAGAAGTGGCTCAAATTACCAAACGCGAAGTTGCGCTTTTGCAGCTGTTTTCAAAACACGCCAATGAGGTTGTTTCGCGAGATCAAATTTTGGATGAAATTTGGGGTGTGGATCAATTTCCAACCACGCGAACAATAGACAATTACATCCTCAACTTTCGCAAGATTTTCGAAAAAGACGCCAAGAATCCTGTTTTGTTCCATTCCATCCGTGGAGTAGGTTACAAATTTACACCTTGATGCGACGTCCATTTTAGCTAACTTTGCCAAAAATTTTCGCGATGTTTAAAATCCAAAATTACATTGCTGGTCAGATGTGTGAGCCCCAAGACGGTCAATATCTGGACAACTATGAGCCCGCTACTGGTCGGGTTTATTCTCTAATTCCGCGTTCTAATGCCGTAGATGCTGAAGCTGCAATTCGTGCTGCATCGGATGCCTACAAATCTTGGTCGCTTACCACGAAAGAAGAGCGTAGTGCTGTAATGATGCGTGTTGCAGATGGCATTCGTAAGCGCATGGACGAATTTGTGGCCGCTGAGTCCAAAGACAATGGCAAGCCACTAAAATTGGCAGCTCAAGTGGATATTCCTAGAGCGATTTCCAATTTTGAGTTTTTCGCTACGGGAATTTTGCATTTTGCTTCTGAATCGCACCAAATGGAAGGTTTGGGTGTAAATTATACACTTAGAAAACCGATTGGGGTTGTGGCGTGTATTTCTCCGTGGAACTTGCCATTGTATTTGTTTTCTTGGAAAATTGCTCCTGCATTGGCCGCGGGTAACACTGTTGTTGCCAAACCCTCAGAAGTTACTCCGATGACCGCTTATTTGCTTTCAGAAGTTTGCAAAGAAGCTGGATTGCCTGATGGCGTATTAAATATTGTACATGGACTTGGTCATGAAGTGGGTGAAGCCATGGTGAAACATCCTGAAGTGAAAGCGATTTCTTTTACTGGGGGCACACAAACAGGGAAAGCCATTGCTTCAATTGCTGCTCCGATGTTTAAAAAATTGTCGCTCGAATTGGGTGGAAAAAATCCAAATATCATTTTCGCAGACTGTGATTTTGACGATATGTTGAACACCACTTTGCGTTCTTCTTTTGCCAATCAAGGTCAGATTTGTTTGTGTGGTTCGCGTATTTTTATTGAACGTCCGCTGTATGAAAAATTCCGAGATGCTTTTGTGGAGCGTGTAAGCAAAATGAAGGTTTCTAATCCGAATGACCCTGATGCCAAGTTAGGGGCTGTTGTCTCTGAGCCTCACATGCACAAGGTTTTGTCGTATGTCGATTTAGCTCGAGAAGAAGGGGGGGCCGTGCTTACTGGCGGTCATCGTGTTCAACTGGATGCTCCTTTCGATAAAGGCTATTACCTTGCCCCAACAGTGATTGAAGGATTGGCGTATAATTGCCGCACCAATATGGAGGAAATCTTCGGCCCGGTGGTGACATTAACGCCTTTTGATACAGAAGAAGAAGTGCTACAAATGGCCAATGCTACCGAATATGGTTTGAGCGCTACACTTTGGACCTCTAATTTGAAACGCGCACACCGCATGGCCAACGAATTGCAAAGTGGAATTGTTTGGATTAATTCGTGGTTGGTGCGCGACCTCAGAACGCCTTTCGGGGGCATGAAAAACTCAGGTGTTGGTCGTGAAGGCGGCTGGGAAGCCCTGCGTTTTTTCACTGAAGCCAAGAATGTTTTTGTAAAATATTAAACTCAATTTTAAGTCGATTGTTTATCAAATATGGGACTACTAAATCTTTTCAAA
>DIUF01000122.1 GCA_002422285.1 Flavobacteriales bacterium UBA6165
CATCGGGATGGGTTTTTGCAAAATGTACAATATCTAACCCTGTGCCAAATCCTATTTCAAGTACATTTGAAAACTTAAAACGTTTGACTTCCTCTCTCATGTCCTGTCGAATACGCTGTAATACAGGATTTTTAAAATACCTCGAATCGAAATTAGAAGCATCCTCATCGTAATATCTTTCAACTTGCAGGTATTTTTTTTCCTTCATAATAGTAATTAATAGTTAACCATGCTGCCATTCCCCAAAAAAGAAATGCAAGTTTATCGGTATTCAGAAAGTTGTTAAACAAAGCATGAAACAAATATGTTGACATGGAAGAAAAAGCAATTATAATATAGATTCGTCGAGGTTGGTTCAACAGCTGACTAAAAGCAATATGAATCCAGCGTGCAATCAATAGCAACCATCCAAATATTCCCAAAATTCCCATTTCACTCATTACCAGCAAATATTCAGAATGAGCTGTACCACCAGAGCCCTCGGGGATATCCCATGGATTTGAAACTGTAAGTCTTGTTTTAAAACGATCATCCTGAAATGGCAAATAAACGAATTGGTAGGTACCAGGCCCAAACCCAACATACGGTCTTTCCTTAAACATTCTCCATGCCGATATCCAGCGATTTAAACGTTCAATATTCGACACATCAGTAGTAATATTACCGACAGAGCTCATTCGTTCTTTTATGTCGGCATGACTGTCGTACGAAACTGAATTAATCTGTTTCATCCGCTCAATGATTGGGGTTCGGTATATAAAAGCAAAAAAGAGAAGAATGATAATTGTAGTTACAGTATACTTTCTCTTTACGCGGAGAAGTAAAATTGTAATGATGGCAAAAAATACCAGTATGCTTAAAATACTTGCACGGCTGGTGCTAAAAACTACCAATCCGACAAACAATAAGCCTATTAAAACCGGAATTATTCGGCTAAGTTTATTCCTTTCAACTAAGGTGTATGACAACCAAAAGGACGCAAGCAAAGCAGTAGCAGCTCCAAAAATTGTGTTGTCCTTGTAAAAAGGATAAAAAATCCCCCTTACTACAACAGGGTTCCATTCCCATTTCCAAAATTGATATACAGCCCAGAAAGCAACCAGCAAAACCCCCAGGCAATAAATCAGGATTAGTTGAATAAAAAGTTGAGGATTCTTTTCCGATAATTTGAAAATATAAAAATAAAATACAACTATGTAAGCAAAATTGACTAGAGCAAACTTCACGGAAATTGAAGGAAATTCTGAAAAAATGATGGATATTATAAAAGCAGCGATAAGGGGTACAAACCAAATGAATTCCCTAAATAACTGAATTTTTTCGGGCAACTTTGAGGTAAGAATATCGATTACAAAAACCATTAGGGCAAGCGCAATCATGGGCTCGGTAGGAATGAGCATCATTATGCTTGAAAAAAAGGGTAGTTCAACCGATAGCGGTAAAAAAAAGACAAGTATCTTAAGGTAGGCTGCCTGGAGATTGAAACGCACTATTATTAAAGCAATTAAAGTCAATAGAGTCAATACCGCAACAGCGCCTGTGATTGGAATCTTCAATATCAAAATGATGGACAGAGCAATGATGAATGGTATTGCATATGTAACAACCGAATACGAGTTACTCTGTGTTCGCTGCCTGTGCATCTCTCTTAACTATTTGTACAAAAATTAACAATACAGCAAAAATTACTGATCCAATAAATGAAAACAGAAGTCTTGGTGGCCATATTGGAGGGTAGGGCTTAACCGCCGGCGAAACCAAATAAGCTCCGGGAATCGGAACTTCAAGGCTTTTTCTTAGTGTTTCATAACGGTTTTTTCGCGTATTAAGTTCGAAAATTTCAGCTTCGTAGGATACCCTTTGCCTGATCATTTCCAACGCATTTGAATCATAGGTTCCCTTGGTTTCAATTTGGGTATTTAGCATCTGATTTTCCATGTTTTTAACTTCTTCCAACGAGCTTTCATATTGGTCTCTGGCAAAACCTATAGTAACAAGTCTGTTTTCAAGTAAAATTTCTTGCTTAATAATATCCCCAAGTTTTACAATCGCATTGGCCATGTCTGATGCTAATTTTGGATCATGATCTTTTACCTTAATGGCAACTGAGCCATACCGTGTTTTCTCAATCGTAATTTGCTTGTTGATAATTTGGTAAAACCGGCTCGCATCATTATCTCCTAGTGGGTTAATATTCCACCGTTCGTATAAGCCGAATTGGTAGCCAAGACTGTCAAGTATCCTTGTCGATTTGAGTATTTGAATATGACCATCTATCTCAGCATTACTGCCAAATCCAATCCCAAGCTGCTCATATTGCTGCGAAAAAAGGGTTAATGGCACAAAAATTACTGTTTCGGCTCTGTAAACAGGCTTAATGATTAATGGCGAGGTAATAAAAAAAACAAGAATAAACGTAGCGATGCAACCAATAATCAGCGTTCTCCAAAACCTCGGTTGAAACATCCACTCAAAATTATTCCAAATGTCAGTCATGTTTTTCATTTGTATTTTTTCAGAATTAATCACCTCATTAAATTCTCAACCACTAGGATTCTCCTTAAATTTAGTAAATAAATCCTTCAACGTAGTTCCCATGAAAGCCCCCAAATATCAGGACAGTTTAAAAGTATACTAAAAATGGCTTGACCTTACTTCAAAGATCACTGGTCATATCTTTTGACTACCATTAACTTGGATGTATGTCATATACAGAATAGGTCTGTATATTCTACACCCACATTTTAAAAGCTATCTTTGAAGAAGCCAAAATATAAAATGCTATTTCGCTGGTGGTCAATGGAGAAAAGCAACCTTAAAATCAGAGCGACACGCAATATAGGTAGAAAGTGCGTAAAACATTAAAATTATGGGGGTGATGAGAAATTTGTTTTTAGCAATCGGACTTACACTTTTGGGCACATTTACGCTTGCGCAGGATCTGGCCAGCCAATTCAAAACCATTTACTCCAACAACGATATGATGGGAGGTTCTTTAATCGTGTTTTGCGAAAATGGAATTGTAGAAAACCTCTCCATAGGAAAATCCGATGTTTCGCGGAATATAACCACTACCACAGACACCAAATACCGTATGGCAAGTATCTCTAAAACCATAACGACCATTGCTCTTATGCAACTCGTAGAACAGAACCTTTTGGATTTAGATGCGGATATAAGCACTGTTTTGGGATACAAAGTTCAAAACCCCCATCATCCAGACATTCCTATAACTTCAAGAATGCTGCTATCGCATACTTCATCCATTATGGATGGCTCTACCTACAGTAGCTTCCTTGATGCTACGGTCAATCAACATCCAATACCGAATTTGAGTGAAATTCTAACAACGGGAGGAGCCTACTACACGATGGGGCAATTCGACAACAATCCACCAGGCTCTTTCTTTAACTATTCCAATCTTAACTATGTTATCCTGGGAACATTGGTGGAAAAAGTCACGAATTTGCGGTTCGATGTCTATTGTAAACAGAAGATATGTGAGCCTTTGGGTATTGATGCCTCTTTTAATGTAAATGATTTAACAGATATAGACCAATTGGCGGTTTTATATAGAAAAACAGGGGGTATCTGGACACCGCAGGCAGATAATTACTCCGGTTCACAGCCGGTATTCAATAACCTAAGTGATTATATTACAGGAACCAACGGCGGCAGATTCGGGCCACAGGGAGGCTTCCGTTGTTCGGCCAAAGATCTTGCTACCCTGTTTCTGGTTTTAATGAACAAAGGTTCTTTTAACGGTGTAACCCTGCTTTCAGAAGCTTCGTGCAATGCTATGTTCGCCAGCGAATGGACCTATAATGGCAGCAATGGCAACAACTACAATGGACTTTTCAGAAGCTGGGGCCTTGGAATTCACCGCATCACCTCTACTCCCGGCAACGATGTTGCACTACCGGGAAGCAATTCTATGCTTGGCCATTCGGGCAATGCTTATGGTTTGATAAGCGGTGCCTATTTTGATACCGTCAGAAAAGCAGGTTTTGTTTTCGTTACCAACGGAGTTGGCATCGGATACCAAACCAACAGCCATTCTGCTTTCTACACCATTGAACAAGAAATTTTTGATGCGATTGAGAGCTTTGGGACCCTAAACAGTTGCTCAAATTAAGTTGGTTAAAATTCGTTGTCTATCTTCGTTTTCCTTATCTTTCTTATGGTACAGCTCAATAAAAACTATTCGTTGGTCGGCTGGGAAGTGGGCGTAAACCAATCGCAACCCAGTGTTTACGCCACGCCCTTTAATTGATTTACAGGCTATCTTTTTTACCTTAATAACACACGTATCAATACCTAAATTGTCAATTC
>DIUF01000113.1:0-2062 GCA_002422285.1 Flavobacteriales bacterium UBA6165
AGGAATGGTAAGCTTAGGGATAATTAGGATTTGTTCAACGCTGCCATCTGAATAAACCCATGCGTTCAATTTTTATGGAATTCATCATTGTTATCTGGGAAAAAAGAATCCAGATTTCTAATAATTTGCATGCGTCTATCAGCAAGAACTGTCAAACTTGAAATGGAAATTTTTTTTCGACGATTTATACTTTTCCAATTATTTATCCACTTATGGAAGATGATAAATGAAGGACCTGTAATTAAAACCAAATACAGTAAACCGGATAAAACAGATGGATAAACAAAAATATAAAAAGGCACCAACAAAAGAACGTTGTATATTCCTGTAATAAAATGCGACCCCACAATTTTCACACTTGACCAAAACACACTTCGTTTGAAAGAACGTTCTACCTTTGGTTTAATTACAAAATAAGAAATCCACCCGTGTAATAATCCGAGCAAAGCCAAGGGAGCAAAGAAAATATTAAACAAATACATTTTGGAATTACTGATTTTTCCTTTTTCTACAAATTCAAACACATCGTTTTCATTGATGTTTTTGGCTTCCAACTCTCGAAAATAGTGCGCTAAAGCGTCTTTCAAAGTAGTCAAAACTTCGTCGTTTTGAGTATTCAACCTATTGGCAAGACGTTGAGAATATCTAAAGCGCTCTTCAAGCGGAATTGAAAAATCAGAATTCTCGTAGTGCATCCCTTTTCTGGTGAGTCGCATGATGTTTTCATGGAAATGTGATTGCTCCCGATTTTCCAAATGGGTCATTTCTTTGAGGAGCAAGTCTTCTCCTAGTTTGGTTACATCTGCAATCACTTTTTTAGGATTCTGCTCATATTCTTCACGAAAGTCGTTGAGGAGAATTCTTTCGCCATAACTCATTAAAATTTCGCTCCTAAACTTTTGTGGATGCGTATAATTCATGCCAAAGGCTTGCAAATAAACAGGTTCTTCCCAATTCAATTCTTCCAACGCGATAAAAGCCATTCGCGCAAATCCTTTTTTCAGAGGTTTCAAGCTGCGAATAAAAACATCATCTGTAAACCCCTCAGCGAAGACCAAAATATTCTTCTTGCGCTTCACTTCTTGCGCCACCCACTGAAAAACTTCCTCATTCTTTTTTTGTCCATCGCCACCATCTTGTTGACGGTAAATGGGTAAAATGTGCGTGTTGTGATATACATGCTTTAGCAATCCCTCATAAATATCAGCGCGAGCCATGAAATGCACAACGGGGTTGTTCATCGCCGCAGGAATCAAAGGGTCCATGAACGAGCTCGGGTGATTGGCTACAAAAAAAGTGCGACCCAAGCGTTCTTTTGGTGGATTTAAGGTTTTGATTCGTTTGAAAAATACATGCAGCGCGTACGGCAAGGTGAATTTCATGAAAAAATAGATGTATCGCATTCTCATGACCAGCGAGGGAATTAAAAGTTTGGACTCAAATCGTGAGTTTTGTAGAAATTCTCTATGTATTGAACAGCTTCATCAGCAGTATCTACCAAGGCATATAAATTAACATCCTCTGGAGAAATATTCGACTCCTTATTGAGCATTACTTCTTCAACCCATTGCAAAAGTCCACTCCAAAACTCTTTTCCAACAATAACTACAGGACGATCTGCGATTTTCTTAGTTTGGATCAAAGTCAATGCTTCGAACAATTCATCTAAGGTGCCAAATCCTCCTGGTAAAATAACAAATCCTTGAGCATATTTTACAAACACGACCTTTCTCACAAAAAAGTAATCAAAATGCAAATTACTATCGGCATCAATATAAGGATTATAATGTTGTTCGAAAGGCAATTCAATATTCAAACCAACAGATTTTCCTTCACCTTGTTGGGCGCCTTTGTTACCAGCTTCCATAATACCTGGTCCGCCTCCAGTAATGATACCGTAGCCTTTGCGCGCTAATTTTTCGGCAATTTCAACTCCAATTTGATAGTATTTATTGTCGGGCTTAGTGCGCGCTGAACCAAAAATAGAAATACAAGGTCCGATACGAGCCATTTTTTCATACCCCTCAACGAATTCAGACATGATTTTAAAAATCGCCCATGA
>DIUF01000113.1:2124-20794 GCA_002422285.1 Flavobacteriales bacterium UBA6165
GCCACCCTGTTTTCCACCTTCAGGACCCAAATCTACAATATAATCTGCAACTTTTATAATATCCATATTGTGTTCAATAACAACAACGGTATTTCCTTCATCCACCAAACCTTGTAACATATGTACCAGTAATCGAATGTCTTCAAAATGCAANNGAGAGTGTTGTAGCGGGCTGACCGAGCTTAATATAACCCATACCTACCGAGTTAAGTGTTTCAAGAATTCTGGACATTTTGGGAATGTTTTTAAAGAATTCCGATGCATCCTCAATGGTCATTTCAAGCACGTCATAAATAGATTTTCCTTTGTAGCGAACTTCTAGCGTATCTTGCGTATACCGTTTGCCCAAACAAGTTTCACAATCCACCAGCACATCTGGCAAGAAGTTCATTTCCACAACACGAACACCAGCACCTTGACAGGATTCACAACGTCCACCTTTTACGTTAAACGAAAAAGTGCCTGGCTTATAACCCCGAATTTGTGCCTCAGGCAATTGTGCAAAAAGTGTGCGGATTTCATCGAACAATTTAGTATAAGTCGCTGGATTTGAACGGGGTGTCCTTCCGATGGGCGACTGATCAATGTCGATAACTTTATCGATATGCTCCAAACCTTGCACTTTTACGTATGGCATAACAGGCCTTATCCCGTGATGGAGTTCATTTACCAAAATCGGATAAAGCGTGTGGTTAATCAAGGTTGATTTTCCGCTGCCAGAAACGCCTGTGACACATGTGAAAGTCCCTAAAGGAATATTCAAATCAACGTTTTTCAGATTGTTTCCTGATGCTCCAATTAGCTTGAATTGTTTTCCATTGCCCTTTCTGCGTTTCTGTGGCACAGCAATTTTCCGTATCTCTTTGATATAATCAGCTGTAAGTGAATTGGCATTCAATATATCCTGATATGTTCCTGAAGCAACAATTTCTCCTCCATGCACACCAGCACCAGGACCAATATCAACCACAAAATCAGCAGCAAGCATCATATCTTTGTCGTGTTCAACAACCAAAACCGAATTGCCAGCATCTCGTAATTTGAGCAGCGAATCGATCAAACGAGAATTATCTCTTTGATGTAAACCAATGCTCGGTTCATCAAGAATATATAGCACATTGACCAACTCTGAACCTATTTGCGTCGCCAATCGGATTCGCTGTGCCTCTCCCCCACTCAAAGAACGCGCTGCCCTGTTCATGGTGAGGTAATTCAAACCAACTTGGAGAATAAATCCAATGCGCGATTTCAGTTCTTTGATAATATCTTTGGCTATAATGGATTGGGCTTCGGAAAAATTGACTTCTAAATTCTGGACCCAATTATTGAGTTCAACAAAATCCATATCTACCAATTCACCAATATGTTTTTCGTTGATTTTGAAGTAGTACGCCTCCTTTCTCAAACGATGTCCACCACAAGAATGACATAGTTTTTTATTCATAAAACTCTGTGCCCAGCGTCTAATTGGGGCAGATGGATTCTCTTCAAATTGACGTTGCACAAAATTACCAATGCCCTCAAAATCATCGTTGCCATCGAGCATGTCATTGATTAAGTTTTCAGGTATGTCTTTGATTGGCGTTTCCAAGTTGAAATCGGGAGCCAAAATCTTTTCAATTTTCGTCAAGATATAAGGTGTTTTCAAATCACCAAGCGGCAAAATAGCGCCTTTCTTAATGCTTTTAGCTGGGTCGGGAATAATCTTTTCAAAGTCTACCTCAGAGACTGTTCCCAATCCACTGCAAACTTGACAAGCGCCGTATGGTGAGTTGAAAGAAAACAAATTCGGTTCAGGGTCAGGATAAGATATTCCGGTCGTTGGGCACATCAAAAAGCGACTGAAAAATTTTTCTTGCTCCGTATCGGGATGAAGAAAAACCAATGTTCCTTCCCCAAATTTCATGGCTTGTGCAATAGATTCCGACAGACGTTGATTGTCCTTTTTATCAACCACCACGCGATCAATCACAATATCGATGTCGTGTATTTTAAACCTATCCAATCGAAGATCCGCGCTAATATTGACAATCTCTCCATCAACTCGAACTTTAGAAAAGCCCCATTTTTGAATTTGTTGAAACAACTCTCGATAATGACCTTTGCGCCCACGCACTTTTGGAGCAAGAACAATCATTTTTTCTCCATCGAACTCATCAAGAATCAAATTTAACAATTGTTCATCACTAAACTTTACCATGGCCTCACCTGTGTTGTATGAAAAAGCGGTGGATACACGTGCATACAACAATCGGATGAAGTCGTAAATTTCAGTGATGGTGCCCACGGTTGACCTCGGATTTTTAGACACCGTTTTTTGCTCAATAGAAATTACTGGACTCAATCCCTCAATTTTATCGACGTCTGGTCGCTCTAAACCGCCTAAAAACTGACGGGCATAACTTGAAAAGGTCTCCATATAGCGGCGCTGGCCTTCGGCAAAAATGGTGTCAAATGCAAGAGAGCTTTTGCCGCTTCCAGACAGCCCAGTAAAAACAACCAATTTGTTTCGCGGAATGGTTAAATCAATGTTCTTTAGGTTGTGTTCGCGCGCGCCGAAAATCTGTATGTTGTCTAATCCGTCTGACATAATTTGTATGAATTGCCTCAGAAAAACGCGCTGAGTGCTTAATTGTTTGGCTTAGACTTAGATTCGGGGGCCTTGTATTTTATTGTGATGCGATAAATCCAAAAAAATACACCAAAAAAATACAAGAGGCCTAGCGGTAAGGGCCATATCACGTTAATGGAAACCAAATAGACAAAAATTACAGCGAGAGAAGTACTAACCAATCCCAATAAAGCGAAAACACGCCCAACTTGATTGTCTTTTAAACCTTTATAAACCAAATGATGTGTAGTATGATCCTTTCCGCCAACCATAGGCGACTGACCGCGTTTTATACGATTGATGATTACCGTGAGCGTGTCAATAGCCGCGGGTGTGAAGGCCACCAAACAAATGATAAAGCCCAACCAACGGTGATTTTCAAAAGACGTTCCTACTCGCCAGAGAGAGTCAATAGAGGCATAAGCCAAATACAAACCTATGAATTGACTACCAGTATCGCCCATAAATATTTTAGAAGGGTGCCAATTGTAATACAAAAACCCAATCAAGGTGCCAATAATCGCAACGTTCATCTTCAAATCGAAACTTGATTCGTTCATAATTAACAAACCAGCACATGCAGCAAGAAGAATAAAAATCGAAACCGTAGTCGTTATGCCGTCCATATTGTCGAGCATATTCAGAGAATTCATAAGTGCCACAACCCAAATAATTGTAATGATAACATCAACAATAGGTATGTGTGAAAAGGGAATTGTAGTACCGGTTATTGCGATAATAAAACCCGACAGAATTTGTCCAGAAAGCTTGATGAGTGGTTTGGTATTGAAAGTGTCATCCATAAAACCAACCAATGTTGCAACCAAAACTGCGGCAAAAAATCCAATAATCTTGATATTTTTTGTTGCCAAATCAACGTATCCAAATACCAAAAGTAGCGTGATAAAGGACAACAAGAATCCGATGAAAAAGGATATACCTCCAATTGATGGCTTAGCCTGAGAGCTCCAGCGAATGGTAAATTCTTGATGACTTCTAATGCCTAAGTTTCTTGAAAACCTGAGCAATAATCCGTTGACCACCATGGACAGGAAAATATTGAGAATTAGAATTACGAGTAGATATAAATACATTTTTTAAGAGAAAGGTGATGCAAAAGTAACAAAAGTATCCAAGCTACTGTCCCTTTTGGATACCAATGGATTATCAAAGTCCCACTGAATATTCAAATCTGCATCATTCCATAGAATTCCAAGTTCATGTTCAGGGCTGTAATAATTGGTACATTTGTATTGAAAAATCGTATTATCTTCCAAAGTCAAAAATCCATGAGCAAATCCTGGTGGAACAAAAAATTGACGTTTGTTTTCTGCGGAAAGCCTTATCATTTGATGTTTCCCATAAGTTGGTGATGACTTGCGTATATCCACAGCTACATCGACAACAGCACCCTGCACAACGCGCACCAATTTTCCTTGTGCCATCGGTGGTTTTTGTAGATGTAACCCTCTTAAAACACCACGCGATGATTTGGATTCATTGTCTTGCACAAATGGCTCAGTGAAACCTGTCTTTTCTGTAAAAATATCTTGACGGAAACTTTCAAAAAAGTAGCCCCGGTCATCTCCATGAATGGTTGGTTCAATAATCCAAAGTCCTTCAATATCTCCAGGAATATACTGCATATTAGTCGTTTGTTTTATCGCCATACATCATTAGGAAAACCTTCAAAAATGCGTCTATTTCCCCGTCCATTACGGCATCTACATTGCCAGTTTCATGACCTGTGCGCACATCTTTAACCAGTTTATAAGGATGCATCACATAATTTCTGATTTGTGAGCCCCATTCTATTTTTTTCTTGCCAGCTTCAATTTCACTGCGTTTCTCCATTCGTGCACGCAACTCCAATTCATACAACTGAGATTTCAGCAACTGAATGGCTTTCTCTTTGTTGCCCAATTGCGAACGCGTTTCTGAATTTTCAATGATGATACCCGATGGCGCATGACGTAAACGAACGGCCGTTTCAACCTTGTTTACATTTTGACCTCCTTTTCCACCTGAGCGGAAAGTCTCAAATGTGATGTCTGCCGGATTGATTTGAATATCTATGGTATCATCAACTAGAGGATAAACATATACAGAGGCAAATGATGTATGGCGTTTTGCATTAGAGTCGAAAGGAGAAATACGCACCAAACGATGAACACCATTTTCGCCTTTCAAATAACCGAAAGCAAAATCTCCCTCAAATTCCAAAGACACTGTTTTGATGCCCGCAACATCGCCTTCTTGGTAGTTTATTTCTTTTACTTTATAGCCGTTTTTCTGTCCCCACATCAAATACATACGCATCAGCATAGCCGCCCAATCGCAGCTTTCAGTACCTCCAGCTCCAGCGGTAATTTGAAGAACAGCACTCAATTTATCTTCCTCACTTGAAAGCATGTTCTTGAGTTCCAATTCTTCAGCACCAGACTGAATTATGGAAAAATGGGTATTTACTTCATCCTCAGAATATGCTCCTTCTTTAAAAAACTCGAGCATTACTTCAAAATCGTCGCAGGCTTGAATCAGTTTGTCATACCCTTCCACCCAAAATTTTAATTCGCGAATGCCCTTCAATATTTCTTCGGCTTTTTTGGGGTCATCCCAAAAACCCGGGTCTTGTGTGCGGATATCTTCTTCATTAATTTGACGACGCTTTTCATCAATCGATAAGTACGCGCGCATTTTTTCTAATCGCTGCGTTATTTCTTTGAATTGTTCTTGCGTAATCATCGCTGCAAAGTTATCAGATTATTGGGGTTAGCTGAAAAAACAGGAAAGATTGCGGTCAATTATTAGAAAAATCGACAAGTAAAGTCATATCTAATACACCACGCAATTCGGGATTCATTACGGCATGTTCCATTCGGATACTGTGCTTGCCTAAAGTTTCAAAACGATGTTTAAAAGCAAAAACACCCGTAAAAGTATAAGTCGAGCCGCTTTTTTTTCCAAGCCATCGACCGCGTTCGTCAAAAACTTGAAGATTGATTGTGTCTGTGGATACCGATCCTTCAGGTCGTGTTGTATGCATCAAGATCCAAATGTTTTGAAAGTCATAGTCATTGTTCAAACGAAGCACAAAAGACAAATCATATAATCCTGCGGAATCTTGAATATCAAAAGAGAAAACTGGTTGTTCACCAGCACCCCAAACACCATCCGAAAATAGATGTGTTTCAGAATAATACGGCGCTTTTTTGCAAGCCGAGAGGCTCACAAGCAGTATAAATGCCGCAATTATGTATTTATTCACCTTTGTCACCATTGCTTTGTTCACCCCTGTTTGTTGGTTTTCTTCTCTTATTTCTATTGCGAGAGGACTTATTTGGGTTGGATTCACCATCATTCTCAGCCTTCCCTTGAGGGGCTTGCTGCTGTGGATTCTTAGATTCAGGTCGTGGATTGCTTACTTTTTGAGGATTATCACCACGCGGTTCGTTACGCGATTGTTGCCTGTTGTCTTGACCTTCTTGGCCAGTTGGCTTAGCATGTTCCTGTCTTTTTGGTCGCTGCGCCTGAGGGTTTTGTTTTTTATTTTCGGACAAAGCGTCTTGCTTTTCACGAGGCTGTTGAATGGCCTGATTAGATTGTGCATTTTGCAAACCAGAACTCGGCTTTTTCTTTTTCTTCTTTTTCTTCTTAAAAGTGTCGTCAAAGCGATCCAAACTGTCTTGACCAACAACATTGGTGTAATCTTGCACCACAACTGGCTTTTCTTCTTCGAAATCTTTCAGATCTACAGGTTTTTCACCCGCCTTATTCATAGCAATTACCTCTTTGGCTCGCTCTGGAGAAATCATCACCATTGAATTACCACCAAACTCTTTGTCGTTAGATTCTTGTAAATACCACAATTGACGTTTAAAAACATCCGTCTTGATATGAAAAGCACGCCCTTTTTGGGTTTGTAGTTTTACATCAGTAGAAGGAAAGTCTTTGATTGCTTCAACATACATGTCGAGCTCATAATTCAAGCAACACTTGAGTTTACCACACTGCCCAGCTAATTTTTGTGGATTCAAGGATAATTGTTGATAACGTGCCGCACTTGTCGAGACCGAACGGAAATCCGTAAGCCAAGTAGAACAACACAATTCGCGACCACAAGAGCCAATGCCACCAAGACGAGAAGCCTCTTGACGAGAACCAATTTGTCGCATTTCTATTTTTACTTTGAAATCGCTCGCCATCACGCGGATCAACTCTCGAAAATCCACCCTGCTTTCCGCAGTGTAATAAAAAGATGCTTTTGTTTTGTCAGCTTGATATTCAACGTCTGAAATTTTCATATCCAAGCCGGAAGCAATTGCATGCTTTCGTGCTTTATGCATGGTTTCAAATTCCAAAGACCTAGCTTCTTTCCAGATATCCAAATCTTCTTGAGTAGCTTTTCTTAATATAGCTCTGGCCTCGTGAGGCTTAAAATCAGGTGCTTTTTTATTCAGCTGGATGCGAACCAAATCGCCGACAATGGATACTATACCGATATCGAAGCCTGGAGCGGCATCAACTACAACCGCGTCACCCACATGTAGGTTTTGCGAATCATTGTATCGGAAAAATCCTTTTCTACTATTTTTGAAGCGAACTTCAACAATGTCGTACATTTTTTGGCCGTTAGGTAAAGCCATGTTCGACAACCAGTTGAAAACGCCTAGTTTATCACATCCACCTGAACTACAAGTACCGTTGTTTTTACATCCACGAGGAACGCCACCAGAGTTGGAGCAGTTCGCACATCCCATAGTTCAAATTTTGGTGTAAAATTAAGAAAAAATGTAGACGGAAAATTGCGAATTAAAAATGATTTTGAACTCGTTTTTTCAAAACCGTATGAGGAGGGAAGTGACAGAAGTTAAATTATGCCTAAAGTTTGCGAAACGAAATATGCATATGCCATTAAAACAAGCGACTAAAATTGACTTTTTTGATATGCTATTTGACCATTCAAAATGGTAGTATGTACACAATTTTTCCCGAAAGAATATGGCAAATAAGCCAAACTTGGTATGGCATCTGTGATAATCACATTGGCTTTTTTACCTCGTGAAATTGACCCGTGGGATTCCGACAAGCCCATAGCATAAGCACCATTCAAAGTCATCGCACTGAGGGCCTCTTCTGGAGTGAGGCGCATCTTGATACAAGCCAAAGACCAAATAAACATCATGTTGGAGCTGGGGGTTGTTCCGGGATTGAAATCTGTGGCCAAAGCTAAGGGTAAATCGTGGTTCAACAATGTTCTGGCTTGACCAAATGGAATATTTAAAAAGAAAGAACAGCTTGGTAATAGTGTAGGAATACAAGAACTATTTTGAAGCGCTAGGATATCGTCTTGATTCAACTCTTCGAGGTGATCAACAGAAATTGCCCCCAAATCGATGGCAGCTTGAATACCACCAAAAGCATTAAACTGATTGACATGAACCTTAGGAACCAATCCGAAATCTCGGGCTTTGTTCATGATATATTGCATTTCCTCGATAGAAAAGTAACCCAGTTCACAGAAAATATCGATAAAATCGGCAAGCTGTTCTTCAGCGATGATTGGAAACAAATCAATCATTTGATCTAAATAAGCATAGTGATTTTCCCGGTATTCTATGGGATAAGCGTGTGCTCCTAAAAATGTGGCTTTAATCGCTATTGGATGAGTTTCTTTCAAACGCTGGATTACGCGAAGCATTTTCAATTCTGCTTCTGAGGTAAGTCCGTAGCCTGATTTAATTTCAACTGCTCCCGTACCAGTAGCAAGCATCTCATTTAATCTATCAAAAGCCAGTTTGTACAGAACCTCTTCATCCGTTTGCTGCAAAACACGAGCGGAATTTAATATGCCACCACCTTTGGCCGCAATTTGTTCATAAGTTAAACCATGAATTTTATCTACAAACTCTAATTCTCTAGATTTGGCAAAAACAGTGTGCGTGTGACTATCACAAAAAGCGGGAAAAACGAATCTATCTTGAGCGTCAATGACGGTAAGTGAATTCCAATCGACGATTCCCATTAAATCATCCATCGCGCCGTAATCAACAATTTTATCACTTTCAATTGCAAGATAAGCGTTTGTGATATGTGATATTTCAGCGAGCGCCTTACCCTTCAAAACAAGTGGGAAATCATCACCAACAAGGTAGAGCCCCTTGATGTTTTTTATTAGTATTTTGGACATGAAAACAGATTTGTTAAAAACCAAATGACTGCAACAACTCAGGTGACATTTCGGTATACCCTTGTGGGACAGTCATGTCGAAAGCATCAGGATTGTCCAATTTATCAGAATAAGACATTAAGGTAAACCTCATAACAAAACCTTGCTGCGCCATTTCAAACTCAACCATTGCGCCGGGTATTTTGGCATTTTTACCAATATCAAAACGCTTGAGAATTGGAATGTTTAATTTTGGTGCATACCAAATCGTGTATTCATTTCCTTCTGAATCAAAAACAAGTGCTTTCTTGCATTCCAAACCTGCGATAACTTTAGTTTCATCTATCAAATTCACATGCATGTCTGTAGCAGGGTCCATTTCAACTCGATCATCTACGATTGATCTTGCGAAAAAATTCCCCATCGGCGATTCTACAATAGTAAGAGATTTCTTGGATTTCAAATCACTGATAGTTTTGGTCATACTCATCATGCCAAGTCGCATAGTGATGGCAGTATGTGTTGGAGAGAAATAAATTTCCATTTGGCTGTTCATTAACATGGCTTTCACCATTTGCATTTCAGGGTCACTGGTTTCGATAGAAATTGCATAACGCAAAGAACCAGTTTGTGAAGAAGCAGATGTGCAGTAAGCAATAAAAATAGAGAATAAAGCGATTCGAATCATAACTGTATTTTTTTGTTGGTATACTATTCAAAGTTCGAGCCAAATATAGTTATAAAATTGAGCCTTCAGTCTATTTGACTGACTTCAAAGTGAAGCTGAAGGTTGAACCAATACCAACGGTGCTACGAACATTAATTGTTTGTTCATGCGCTTCAATAATGGTCCGTGCAATGGCCAAACCCAATCCTGTGCCACCTTCATTTCGATTTCTACTTTTCTCCACACGATAAAAACGTTCGAATAATCGGGGGAGTTCAGCGGAATCGATACCTGGGCCATTATCTGAAACTTCAACTAAAATAGCTGTGTCCAAAGCATTGAATCGAATTGTGGTCTCCCCATTATCATTACCATAGGCGATTGAATTTTTGATGAGATTGACAAGGACCTGTTCAATCTTAGACTTATCGGCCACTACATATATTGGATCATACACTCTGGCCAACTTAAGTTCAATATTCTTTTCTTCGGCGAGAGGCTGAAGCATATCTAGTATGTCATTGACAAGTTTGACAACATCGAACCGCGCCTGATGCAATTGAATTTTGTCCACCTCCATTTGCGTGATTTGGTCCAAATCCTCAAGCAAAGTCGTGATTCTGTCAACAGCTTTTGAGGCCCGCTCTAAAAATTTGGTGTTGACACTAGGGTCTTCCAATCCACCTTCAAGTAAAGTCATAATATAGCCTTGAATAGAAAAAACGGGCGTCTTTAACTCATGCGCCAAATTCCCCAAAAACTCTCTGCGAAACTGTTCTTGCTGTCGCAGGTGCATTACCTCCATATTTCTATCGGCCACAAAAGATTCAGTCTCTTTGGTCACCTCAGCCAACAAATCCTTACTCATATCAACCTCAATACGCTGATCAGAATCTAACTTTCGCCTTCTTATTGCACGATAAATGACCTTGATTCGGTTGTATAGAAACAATTTTACGCTGATATAATTTAATATATATGCAGAAAAACCCAAAAACAAGGCAAAAAACAAGACCCAATACCATGTAAGAGGCACTACATTCCAGAGCAAGAACAGCCCCGAGATACCGGCAATAATTGCAACACCAAGACTGGTGTACAAAATGAGTTGTGCTGGACTTATTGATTTCATGCTACAAAAGTATACTTATTCAAAATGCAATATTGGCTACAAATATTCTTAACATAATCGTAATGTGGCAAAATGATTCAAAACTTTTCTAATTTTGAGTCGGATAATAAACACACATGAAAGCACTCAAATATTTGGCCTGCTATATCACTCCAGCCTTGGTGCTGTTTTCTTTGTGGTCTGCAAACCTTTACAGCTACACAGCATTGTTGATTTTGTTCATTTTTTTTCCTATTCTAGAGTTATTTCTAAAACCAAATGACAGCAACATGGGCAAGATAGAAGAGGAGCTTGTTCTACAAGATAAAACCTACGATATCATCTTGTGGTTATTGGTGCCCATGCAATATTTCATCCTGATTTATTTCTTGTTTCAAATGCAATCGGAATACACTACGCTTGTGAGAGCAGGAATGATTATTAGTATGGGTATAGCATGCGGAGTTATTGGTATCAACGCAGCACATGAATTAGGACACAGAAATACCCGATTTGAGCAAACTTTGAGTAAAATGTTGTTGCTCACAAGTTTATACATGCATTTTTTTATTGAACACAACCGTGGACATCATAAAAATGTGAGCACCGATGAAGACCCTGCCTCAAGTAAATATGGTGAAACGCTTTATGCTTTTTGGTTTCGCTCAATTTTGCATTCTTATATTTCGGCATGGGTTTTAGAAAAGGAAAAACTAGAAATGCAGAAGAAATCATTTTGGTCGATTCACAACGAAATGCTTATTTTCCAGTTGATTCAATTTGGATTGCTACTTACCATATACCTAATTTTTGGCTTTAACATCTTGCTCTATTTCATGGCAGCCGCAATGATTGGTGTCATCTTACTAGAAACCGTTAATTACATAGAGCATTATGGCTTGCGCAGAAAAATGAAAAATGGCAAATATGAGCGCACGATGCCCATCCATTCGTGGAATTCAAATCATCCCTTAGGTAGATTGGTTTTGTTGGAGCTGTCTCGTCATTCAGATCATCATTATATTTCGAGTAGAAAATATCAGATTTTGAGACACCATGATGCTAGTCCACAGATGCCAACGGGTTATCCTGGAATGATGCTCTTGTCTATTTTACCTCCGTTGTGGTTTAGGGTTATGCATAAAAAGATAGCCATGTACAAGCAAACCTCCGAGGGCAATGATTTAGAATAAATTGAAATTAACATCAGACAAAACAAAAACGCACACCACTTGTTGGACAAATAACATTATAAAATCAATGAAAAAAATCGCAGTTATAGGTTCAGGATTTTCAGGGCTTTCTGCAGCGGCTTATGCGGCCAAAGCGGGACATGAGGTTCATGTTTTTGAGAAAAATGATAGGGTTGGTGGTCGTGCAAGACAATTTACTACCGACAATGGTTTTGTTTTTGACATGGGACCTAGCTGGTATTGGATGCCCGATGTATTCGAAGAATTTTTCGCTGATTTTGATGTAGATATTAAGGATTGTTATGATTTGGTTCGACTCAATCCTCAATTTGATATGATTTTTGAAGATGGCGTACTTGAAGTGCCTGACAGTTACGACGATTTGCGCGACATGTTTGAAAAACTCGAACCAGGTTCAGGACCTCGTTTGGATAAATTCATGAAGGAAGCCGAATACAAATATGAGGTGGGCATGAAAGAATTTGTGCGCAAACCTTGTCATTCGTGGTCAGAATTCATGTCGATGAAAATTCTAAAGAGCGCCTTCAAATTAGATTTATTGACCAGCTTCAGAAAACATGTACGTCAACATTTCACGCATCCCAAGTTGGTGGCATTGATGGAATTCCCCGTGCTTTTCTTAGGAGCTATGCCTCAAGATATTCCAGCGTTGTATAGTCTTATGAATTATGGTGGAATAAAATTGGGTACCTTCTACCCGATGGGAGGATTTGTGAAAATTATTGAATCTATGCGTGATATTGCTTTGAATCAAGGCGTTCAAGTTCACCTGAATGCTGCCATTGAAAAAATCAATGTTTCCGATAAGAAAGCGCAGTCTATTCGTGTAAATGGAGAAGATTTGGCTTTTGATGCGATAATAGCTTCCTCGGATTATCATCACACTGAACAGCAATTACTCGATGCCGAATACCGCAATTATAATGAGGCTTACTGGGCGAAAAAGACATTTGCCCCATCTTGTTTGATTTACTACCTCGGTTTTGAAGAAAAAATCCCGAATATCAAGCACCATACGCTTTTCTTCGAAAAAGATTTGGATGCCCACGCCGTTGAGATTTATCACGATAAAAAATGGCCAACCGAACCTCTGTTTTACGTGTGTTGTCCATCACAAACAGACCCTCATGTGGCGCCCGAAGGCAAAGAAAATTTGTTTCTTTTGATGCCATTGGCAACAGGAATTGAGGACAACGACGCCTTGCGTGAAAAATATTTCGATGAAATGATTACCCGCATTGAAGCTCGAACTGGCACCAGCGGATTAAAAGATAAAATCATCTACAAGCGCAGTTTTTGCATCAACGACTTTGTTACTGATTACAACGCCTACAAAGGAAATGCTTATGGATTGGCAAATACCTTAAGTCAGACTGCTGTGCTAAAACCCGCCATCAAAAACAAAAAAGTCAAAAACCTATTTTACACAGGTCAATTGACTGTTCCAGGTCCAGGAGTGCCGCCGTCATTAATTTCTGGTAAAATTGTAGCCGCTGAGTTGAACTAGTTACCTTTGTCTTATGATTTGGAATATTTTGATTGTTATTGGTACTTTTTCAGTGATGGAAGGCATCACTTGGTTAACACACAAATATGTGATGCATGGATTTTTATGGAGTTTACACAAAGACCACCATCACAAAGAGCATGATCACGCCTTGGAAAAAAACGACTATTTCTTTTTGATTTTTGCTGCTCCAGCTATTGCTATGATAATGTATGGTATCGAAAGCGGTTGGAACCATTGGTTTTATATTGGTGTTGGAATTTCATTGTACGGCATGGCTTACTTTTTTGTTCATGACATTTTCATTCATCAGAGAATTAAATGGTTCCGAACAGCAAAAAGGCCGTATTTCTTAGGCATGAGACGCGCACACAAACAACACCACAAACACACCGGAAAAGAGGAGGGCGAATGCTTTGGGTTCTTGTGGGTGCCCCCTAAATACATCAAAATGTATACAAAAAAGCAGTAAATTGCTGAAAAACAAGTTGAATATAGATTTTTTGCGTTTTTTATTCATAATTTCAAAAAAGTTACTGCAATGGCATTTTTGCAATAAAAAAAGCGGTAGCTGTATTTTTTCCGATTATTACAATTCGAATATTTTTTCGATAATTACCACAAGTTGTATTATTTGCATACAACTCAACACCCGATGTCCTTTATCAAATTCAAACCGTTTTATTAAAAAACAATATTTAGAATTACACCGAATGAGCATGTTTGTTAGCTCCTTATTATTGTTCTGTTAAAGATATTTTACAACCCATGAGCAATAACTGCTAATACTTTGAAGAGGAACATCTCAAACAAGCCAAATTATTGCAACTCCAATGAGCAACTAATTGTATTTTTGTTCGTCAATTCTATGTTTACATTTGTTTCTTAATAATCACCTTGTATGATTCACAAAATGAAAAAATATTCTATATTTTTGTTTTCATTATTTTTAGGACTTAGTATCCAAGCTCAAAATTGTGAGTACTTAGGACCAGATCAATATCTTCCATGTGGAACAACCAGTACAACAATTACTGCTGATTTTACACAATGTGTTGGTGGTAATCCTACTCCTTTGGAAACAACTTCGTATACAGTTGCAAGTATTCCCTTTGCTCCTCAATCAGCTACTGGCACTCAGGTTTTTCTAGGAGACGATCAAGTATCAGGGGTTCTACCTATCGGTTTTTCGTTTTGTTTCTACGGCAATACATATTCGAATTTCTATGTAGGCTCGAATGGCTGGATTTCTTTTTCTGCTGGTCAGCCTGCAACTTTCACCTCTGCCGCAATTCCTTCAACTGCTTTTACTGTACCTAAGAATTGTGTTATGGGGCCGTGGCAAGACTGGCACCCAGGACTGGGAGGCCAAATTCGATATGAAACTCAAGGTGTTCAGCCATGTCGCAGGCTAGTAGTGAGCTTTTCAACGGTTCCGTTTTATTCCTGCACATCAACATTAGGCACCTTCCAAATCGTGTTGTATGAAGGAACAAACATCATTGAAAATCATATTACTTCAAAACCTGCTTGTACACAATGGGCGGGAGGTACAGCAGTACAAGGCATTCATAATTTGGCTGGCACTCTTGCTGTAACAGTTGCTGGCAGGAATTCAACAGCTTGGACTGCAACGAATGAAGGATGGAGATACACGCCCAGTGGGCCCGCAGTAACTCCGACAATTACTTGGTTTCAAGTAGGTAACGCAACGCCGATTGCAACCAATGTAACATCAATTACAGTGACACCACCTGCAGGAGGCGCGTATTACACTGCTGCGTATAGTTACAGCGGATGTTATGCAAACTATTTGTCGTGCGTTGCAGGCGGCACTTATGTTCAAGATACAGTATTTGTGCAGCCTATGATGAATCAAACGGTTACATTTGACCAAAGCCCGAGCTACTGTGCTGGTTTCCCAATACCCCCACTTCCAACTATTTCTAACAACGGAATTACAGGAACTTGGTCTCCTGCGATAAATAATCAAACAACCACTACCTACACTTTTACACCGAGTGTTGGACAGTGCGCGAACACTTACACTCAAACAATAACAATTACTCCTAATGTAACTCCAACGTTCGCCCCACAAGGCCCATTTTGTATCGGCTCAAATATTCCACCATTACCTTCAACATCCCAAAATGGGTATTCTGGAACTTGGTCACCAGTAATAAATAATCAAACAACCACTACCTACACCTTCACACCTAATGCTGGTCTATGCGCAACTGCGACGAATTTAACAATCACTATAACACCTCTATTGACACCAACTTTTACTCAAGTCGGACCCTATTGCAGTGGTGCCGTTGTTCCACCGCTGAATACAACATCGATTAATGGAGTATCTGGTACATGGAGCCCTGCCATGAACAATCAAGCTACAACAACATACACATTTACTCCAAATGCGGGTCAATGCGCCAACCAAACAACAATGACTGTCGTTATTCCACAAAATAGTACTCCAACATTTTCTTCTGTAGGCCCATATTGCAGTGGCGCGAATATACCCGCACTTCCAAATACATCATTAGAAGGCTTTACAGGCTCGTGGTCACCCGCTCTAAACAATACTGCTACAACAACTTATACATTTACATCAACACCAGGACAATGTTCAGGGAACACAAGTTTAACCATAACAATAAATCCTAATATTACTCCGATTTTTGATAACGTTGGTCCGTTTTGCAGTGGCACGAACATTAATACCTTGCCTATTGTTTCAGTAAATGGATTCAACGGGACTTGGTCGCCTGCGATTGATAACACCGCTACTACTACCTATACATTTACCCCTGCTTCCGGTCAATGTGCTACGACAACAACCTCAACAATTACAATAAACCCGCTTATAACACCAATATTTAATCAGATTGGGCCTTATTGCGCTGGGGGAATTATACCTTCATTTCCTTCGCAATCTACAAACGGTTTCACTGGATCTTGGAGTCCAGCACCCAACAATACACAAACCACAACCTACACCTTCACAAGCAACCCAAACCAATGTGCAACAAACACAACAATTACGGTTGAGATTGCACCTATAACTCCTAGCATCACCAACTTATCACTTTGCCAAAACTCACTGCCCTATTCTTGGAATGGCTTGAACATCAATGCGCCAGGACAATTTCAATCAAGTTTAAGTTCATCAAATGGATGTGACTCAATTGCCATCCTGAATTTAACTTTACTTCCAACGCCAACCAGCATATCAAATGTTCAGATTTGCCAAAATCAAGTGCCTTTTAATTGGAACGGATTATCGCTATCCACTACTGGTATGACGACTGTAACACTTACGTCATCTCAAGGTTGTGACTCAATTGCCTCTCTTAATCTTACAGTAAACCCTATGCCTCAAGTAAATTTTACTGCTGATGTGTCGGATGGTTGCGCCCCAGTCCAGGTTATTTTTAATCCAATTGGTGCAACTAATGGCAATTGTCAATGGAATTTAGGAAATGGCGTTATACTGAATAACTGCGGTTCTGTGTCAACAACCTACAATTCATTCGGTTGTTATGACGTAAGTCTCCAGATCACCAATTCTTTCGGATGTACTAGTGCCTTAACTCTTGATGAAATTGTTTGTGTTAACCCTCAGCCAATAGCAAGTTTTGTGGTCAATCCTCAGCAACTATCAAATTTTGATCCTGTTGCCAATTTTACGAATACTTCATCAGGACACGTTTCTCAAATTTGGAACTTTGGAGATGGAAGTGGTACTAGTACTCAAGCAAATCCTCAACACGCTTATCCAGAAGAGGAAGGGTATTACTATGTAACGCTAATTGTTGCTAATTCGCATGGGTGCGTTGATTCAACGGTTCAATTGGTTATTGTAGAAAATGAGGTCATTTTTTATGTACCAAACACCTTTACACCAGATGGAGACCTCTTCAACGACGTTTTTCTCCCTGTGATGACAGCTGGTTATGATATCTATAATTACAATTTATTGATTTTTGACAGGTGGGGAGAAATTATTTTTGAATCTAATAATGCTCAGGTGGGTTGGGATGGTTCATACGGTGGTGAAATATGTCAGGATGGCACTTATATTTGGCAAATTACATTTAAAGAAATTGGAAAAGATAAGCGGCGATTGCTCAGAGGGCACATTAATTTGGTGCGTTGAGTAAACTATCCACTTTCATTGTGTCAATATAGTGGTATTCCTATAGTCCATTATTGAACAAACTAAATGATTGAAAAAAAAATTTAATGACAAAATTCAATAGTTTTACGCTTTAAACCGACCAAAGATGCAGATATGAAAAAACAACTATCTCTACAACTTTTATTTTTACAATCATTTTTTTTGTTTCCATTTTGCTTTCACGCAAATCTTAGTGCTCAGAGTACTACTGTAAACTTCGTATTTACTGGCAGTGCCCAAACTTGGACTGTTCCTCCTTGTGTAACCAGCATAACAGTTGTTGCTGCAGGAGCCAAAGGCGGTGGCACAAATGGAGGTAATGGGTCTCAGATTACTGCAACTATTGCAGTTACACCAGGTGATGTATTACAAATTAATGTTGGCGGTCTGGGTTCCTTGGGCAGTGCTTCTGGGGGGTGGAACGGGGGAGGAACTGGACATGCATCTAGCCCTGCAAATGCTGCCTACAACTCTGGTGGTGGTGGCGGTGCAAGCGACGTTCGCATTGGTGGCACAGCACTGGCAAACCGCGTTATTGTTGCTGGCGGTGGCGGTGGTCGCGGTGGTGGGTCAACTAATGTTTGTGGTGGTGCTGCAAACTGTACCAATGGCGCAAATGGTTGTAATACATTCGGCTTCGGTGGTGGTGGCGGCACACAAACTGCTGGTGGCGGTGGTGGAACACCTTGGGCTGGCGTACCACCGGGTGGTTCAGCTGGAACACTCGGACAAGGCGGACAAGGTGGTCTTTGGCAAACTGCATCTGGTGGTGGCGGTGGCGGCGGATTTTATGGCGGTGGTGGTGGTGGAAACGATGGTTGCTGCACAGGCGGTAATGGCGGCGGCGGCGGCGGTGGCGGATCCAGCCTAATGCCTGCGGGTGGAACATGTATTGCCGCGAGTAATACGGGTAATGGATTTGTAAATATTACATATACCGCATCTTCTGTAACTATGGTCGCTACTAATACTGGACCTTACTGTGAGGGCGCTACAATTCAACTTAATGCTACAGCAGGTGGAACAACTTATTCTTGGACTGGACCTAATGGGTTTACTTCTAATCAGCAAAACCCTACTATTCCTAACTCAACACCGGCTATGTCGGGAACTTATACTGTTACTGCAACAATAAATGGTTGTGAACATATTGGAACAACTGTCGTAAATATAACTCCTGCAACCAATCCCACTTTTGCGCAAGTTGGACC
>DIUF01000001.1 GCA_002422285.1 Flavobacteriales bacterium UBA6165
GGTGAACTTTCTGAAGAAATACAACAACAGGTTATTTCGCAGATGGAAGATGAGGAAATCGCTTCCGAAGTGGTTGACCTTTTGAACTATGACGAAGACACTGCGGGTGGTTTGATGCAGAAAGAAATCATCAGAGCCCGATTGAACTGGACGGTTTTGCGTTGCGTCGCTGAACTTCGTCGACAAGCAGAAAATGTGGAGAAAGTCTACACCATTTATGTGGTTGATGACAAAGACAGATTGGTTGGATTTCTTTCTTTAAAAAAACTACTTTTCGCCAAACCCAAAGCCTTGGTTGAAGATTTGTTTACCAGCAAAAAAATCATCTCTGTAAAAGCCAGCGAAGACAAAAGTGTGGTAGCCAACCTCATGCGCAAATACAACCTTGAAAGCGTGCCCGTTGTAGATTTACAAGGCAAACTCGTTGGGCGCATTACCATCGACGACATCATCGACGTGATTCAAGAAGAAGCTGAGAAAGACTACCAAATGGCTTCGGGTATCTCTGGAAACATTGAGGCTCGTTCAAGCATTTTCAAAATCTCTCGAGCCCGACTTCCATGGTTAATTATCGCGCTATTTGGTGGTCTTCTCGGCACACAAGTTATTAAGTCGTTTGAGCCACAAATTGAGATGAATGCGATGCTGGCTATTTATATCACACTAATTCCTGCAATGGCAGGAAACGTTGGAGTTCAGTCATCTGCAATCGTTGTGCAGGGACTCGCCAACAACACCCTGCGCACTGATGATCTTCGAAACAGATTAATGAAAGAAATTGCTGTTGCCATGATAAATGGTTTGGTTTGTGCATCAATCGTTTTTATTCTCAACTACGTGTTTTACAAAGACATCAATCTGGGCATTACCGTTTCTGTTGCTCTTATAACTGTAATTCTACAAGCCTCTATCATGGGGACCATTATCCCGCTCGGTTTGAATAAAATCAACATCGACCCCGCTTTGGCAACTGGACCATTTATCACCACGATGAATGATGTTGTTGGCTTGTTTATCTATTTCACAATCAGCATCATGCTTTACACCTAGTTTTATGGGGGGGAAGGTCGTTTTTATTGACTCCGTGCATCCTATATTGCAGGAAAGATTGGAAAAAGCAGGATATTCTTGTGTGGATGCCACTCTATTGGACTACGATTCGTGTGCTGCAATTACCTCTGATGCCGTTGGAATTGTAATTCGTTCAAGGTTTAAAATGGATGAGAGTTTTCTCAAAAACGCCACAAAATTAGAATTCATTGCGCGTTCGGGAGCCGGCATGGAAAACATCGATGTGGCTTATTGTGAATCGCGCGGAATCGAACTGTTCAATGCTCCCGAAGGAAATAGAAATGCCGTTGCTGAACACGCACTTGGCATGCTGCTCAATTTGTTTCGAAACATCAAAAAAGGTGATTCAGAAGTACATCAGGGTGTTTGGGATCGAGAAGGCAATCGCGGCATTGAACTCGATGGAAAAACCGTTGGCATCATCGGATTTGGGAACAATGGAGGTGCATTCGCTAAAAAACTTTCCGGATTTGATGTTCGTGTTTTGGCTTACGACAAATACAAAACTGTCCCCAATCTTGGTCAAGTGGAGGCAGCAGATATGGAACGCATTTTTGAGGAAGCAGATGTTGTAAGTTTTCACGTGCCACAAACCGAAGAAACACTATTTTGGGGAAATACTGACTTTTTCAATGCCTTCAAAAAACCGATATATTTGCTCAACATGTCACGAGGAAAAATTGTTAGAACCCAAGATTTACTCGATGCCATTGACCTAGGAAAAGTACTCGGTGCCTGCCTTGATGTATTAGAATTTGAAAGCACTAGCTTTTCTGAAATAGATAAAAACGAAACATTAATCCGTTTGTTGAATCATCCAAAAGTTTTGCTCTCTCCCCATATTGCTGGTTGGACGCATGAGAGTTACTTCCTTTTGAGCGATGTTTTAGCAGATAAAATCTTGACTAGATAAATGAAAATAGCAGTAATAGGCGCCACGGGAATGGTTGGCGAAGTGATGTTGAAAGTATTGGCGGAAAGAAAATTTCCAGTAACAGAATTGATTCCTGTAGCCTCTGAAAAATCGGCGGGTTCAACCTTGCATTTTGAAGGAAAAGATTACACAGTTGTCACTTTACAAGATGCCGTGAATCGCGCTCCAGAAATTGCCATTTTTTCAGCTGGCGGTTCTGTTTCCTTGGAATGGGCGCCGAAATTTGCAGCGGTGGGTACAACGGTAATCGACAACAGTTCAGCTTGGCGCATGCACGAGGACAAAAAACTCGTCGTTCCCGAAATCAACGGACATTTGCTCACCAAAGCGGATAAAATCATAGCGAATCCGAATTGCTCGACCATTCAATTGGTAATGGTTTTGGCACCGCTACATAAAAAATATGGCGTAAAAAGGGTTGTCGTTTCCACTTACCAATCCATTACAGGAACAGGTGTGAAAGCAGTCAAACAAATGGAAAATGAGCGGGCTGGCATTCAGTCAGACATGGTTTACCCCTACCCGATTGACCTAAACTGCTTGCCCCATTGTGATGTTTTTGAAGACAACGGCTACACCAAGGAAGAGATGAAATTAACCAAGGAAACGAAAAAAATCTTGGATCCAAATATTTCTGTTACCGCAACAGCAGTTCGTGTACCAGTTGTTGGCGGACATTCAGAATCGGTGAATATTGAATTTGAAAACGAACCCAATTTGGGCGAAATCAGAAAAATTTTACACGAAACATCAGGCATCACTTTACAGGATAATCCCGATACGAACAGTTACCCCATGCCGCGTTATGCTTCAGGCAGAGATGAAGTCTTTGTGGGTCGTATACGCCAAGATTTTTCTCAGCCCAATACCATCAATTTGTGGATTGTGGCAGACAATTTGAGGAAAGGTGCTGCAACAAATGCTGTGCAAATAGCAGAAATTGTATGTAAACTGTAGGGCATGAAGAACTGGCAAAAAGTCTTGGGACCTGGAATACTTTTCGCTTCCACAGCGATTGGTGTTTCGCATTTGGTTCAATCCACCCAAGCTGGAGCCAGTTATGGTTTTTCTCTTTTGTGGGCCGTTTTAATTGCCAACGTGCTCAAATTCCCTTTTTTTGAATTCACCTCGCGCTATGCTAATGTGAAAGGTGAATCTATCTTACACGCTTATTGGGATTTGAATAAATTCTGGCTCTATGCCTATTTGGCCATAACCTTCATCAGCATGTTTTTTGTTTCTGGCGCTGTGGGTATTGTGACTTATGGATTCATGGAAAACCTATTAGGACTGAACGACCTGACCGGAATCAATCATTTTACGCTGTTTCTCATGTTTATTGTAGCCACCACAATTCTTTGGTTTGGAAAATTTAGCACACTCAACAAGCTCATTAAGTTTTTGGGAATTGTTTTACTGCTCACAACATGTGTAGCTTTTATGGTGGCCTTAATCAAAGGTAAACAAGGAAATTTGAACTTACTTCCACCTTTGACCAGAGACACGATTGGCTTTATCTTACCCCTCATGGGATGGATGCCTACAGCTGTCGATTTATCGGTTTGGAACAGTATCTGGACGGTTGAACGTATACAAGAATCAGGCTACAAACCAACACTCAAAGAAACACTGCGCGAATTCAACTTCGGGTATTGGGCCTCCGCAGTTTTAGCCGTATTCTTCCTCACAATGGGTGCACTAATGGTCTATGGAACAGATGAAGTGATTCCCAACAAACCAGCCGACTTCTCCAACTTTGTCATTGGTATTTACACCAAAACAGTAGGTCAATGGACGAAACTCATTCTTTCATCCGCGGCATTTTCCATTATGTTCTCTACTTTCATCACTGTTTTAGACGGATATAGTCGCGCCATCAGCAACGCCTTGAGCTTGATTTCCGTGAAAGTGCTAAGTCCTAATAAAATGTATAGAAACACATTACTCCTCACAAGTATTGGCTCACTTTTGCTCATTCTCTCATTTTTAGGCGACCCGAAAGGCTTGCGAAATATTGTAAACACAGCAACCATTATTTCTTTTCTAATTGCACCTGTAATTGCTTTTCTGAATTTCAAAGTTATCACCTCCAATGCGTTTCCTAAAGAGGCTCAACCAGGTATTGTGCTGCGGATCATCAGTTATATCGGCTTGATTTATTTAATTGGCTTTTCAGTGTATTTCCTGATATCTTTATTATAACTACCCACAATGATTCGAATTCTGCTTTTTTTGATTTTCCTAACACAAGCCACATGGATATCAGCCTGCCTACATGCCGACCAAAACCGTATTTTTCCAATCGGTAAATCAGCAAAAGGCTGGCACGTATTAGAATTGCAAAAAGCCCGGTTTGATGAAGATTTTAAGCCGATTTGGAGTGCAACCGCATTTCATAATATTTACAACGAAAAACACGAACTCCTCACCTCGGATTCAATCGGGTTTTACACCTTTCCTGAAAACGACCACCAGAAGATTTACCAGTTCTTTTTAAACGAAGCCATTCAATTGGCCAAACAAGAAAAAAGTCTAATCCATGTAAAGCCCAAGTCGCTCTATTTCTGTGATTTCACCAGAGACAACCCAGAAGCAAAGCTAAGTTTTGACTCCATAAACAACAAGGTTTTTGTTCAACTTATTTCTGGTAACAATCATGAAATCAATGTTATTGATGGCTTTAAAAGCTTTTCAGACGAGTTATTTGACATGTTTAGAAATGATGAATCAAAAAATGAATTAACTATAAGACTACTATGTTCGAAATCACTCGTAAGTTCAGTTCGAAAATTCACAATCGGAAACAAACAGCTAACAATTATTCACTTAGCTATTGGAGAGTTCTTATCCAATGCCGATGGAAATATTCCTGAACCTCAACCCTATTTCCCAAAATTGCCCTTCAATTCCTTACTGAATTCCCTATTCTTTGAACCTGTTCTCCACCACGGCTATGGTTTTGATTTTATGATTTGGGAGTAGCTTGGTGCAATGATCATTCTTTCGAAATTCATCAGTTCAAAAGCAAAATCCTTCACTTAATTTTGATAAAAAAATTTGATTTCCGTCATTTAACTGACGGAAATCAATAAAATTCCGTCATTTTTTTAACGAAAATCAATTAAATACCGTCAAAACATATACTTAAAAACACACAATTTCGTCAATTACAACAAGAAAAACATACCTTTGTGGTGTGAATAGGTGGTGTATTTAAGGGAAAACCAGAGCATACTCGACCGCAAAGCCACAATAAAAAGATTGTATTATGCAAATTTCAAGATACAACGAACGAAAAATACTCGACAAATTGAAGCCTAAAAAAGTCTGTGTGCTTTTAGGTCCAAGACGCGTTGGCAAAACAGAGTTAATCAAAAAAATTGCCGATCAAAGCAAAGAACCAGTTTTGTTTTTGAACGGTGACGACATTCGCACCCACTTGCTTCTTGAAGAAAGAAGTGTCGCCAATTACCGACAAGTTTTAGGCGACAACAAATTACTTATTATAGACGAAGCACAAGAAATAGAAAACATTGGTCAAAAGCTCAAATTGATTGTAGATGAAATTGATGATGTCAAAGTGCTGATAACAGGTTCGTCTGCATTCGAAATAAACAACCAAGTTGGAGAACCCTTGGTGGGCAGAAAACATGTTTTTCACATGTACCCTTTAGCTCAACTTGAGTATACAACAATGGAAAACAGTCTGCAAACAGCTGAAAATCTGGAAGAAAGATTGATTTATGGTAGTTATCCAGAACTCCTGCATATTCCTGACTTCAAACAAAAACAAAACTACCTGAACGAGTTGGTTTTCTCCTACCTCATAAAAGACGTGCTGAGTTTTGAAGGCATCAAGAAACGAGATAAAATCATGAAGCTGCTACAGATGATGGCTTTTCGCGTTGGAAGTGAAATATCTGTTGAAGGTATTGGAAATGAATTGGGCATCAGCAAAAACACCGTGGATAAATACCTCGATTTGTTCGAAAAAGTCTTCATCATGTATCCCGTTTCTGGCTACACCAAAAATGCCGACAACGAAATCACCAAAAAACGCAAATGGTATTTCTGGGACAACGGAGTCCGAAACGCATTGATTAATCAATTCAATCCACTGAGTTTGCGCACCGACATTGGTCAACTTTGGGAGAACTATCTTTTTATAGAGCGCACTAAGAAATTCGCCAACGAAGAGAGAACAGTTTTCTCACATTTTTGGCGCACACAAACCAAACAAGAAATTGACCGAATCGAAGATGAAAATGGTCAACTACGCGCCTATGAATTCAAATGGACACAAGAAAAAGTCAAAATACCACCACAATTTGCCAAAAACTACCCAAAAGCAGAATTTAATTTAGTAAACAAGAGGAATTATTTGAGGTTTATCCTTTAGAAAAGCGTTCATAAACCCCTATTTTCTTTTGATAACCTTGTTAAAAACTGCTCACTCGTCCAAGTAAAAAAAGGCTTCGAATCTTTTAAATTTGTGGGCTATTGATTTTATAACGCACTCCCCAACATGGCCGAAAACGAAAACACAAACGTCGATTACAACGAAGAACACATCCGTTCGCTCGATTGGAAAGAACATATCCGCCTACGACCCGGTATGTATATCGGGAAACTCGGCGACGGTGCTGCACCTGACGACGGTATCTACATCCTAATCAAAGAGGTGGTGGACAACTGTATCGATGAATTTGTGATGGGCAACGGGAAAAAAGTGGAAATTGACATCAAAGATGGGAAAGTCAGCGTTCGCGATTATGGTCGTGGCATTCCACTCGGTAAAGTGGTGGAAGTGGTTTCCAAAATGAACACGGGCGGTAAATACGACTCCAAAGCTTTTAAGAAATCTGTAGGTTTGAATGGTGTGGGTACAAAAGCCGTGAATGCGCTTGCTTCCAGTTTTTCGTTGTATTCAGTGCGCGAAGGCGAGCTAAAACGTGCCCAATTCGAACGCGGTGAGTTGGTTCAAGAGTTTCCAATCGAAAAAACCAACGAACCTAATGGAACGCTCGTGGAATTTATTCCCGACGAAACCATCTTCAAGAAGTTCACTTTCAAGATGCCTTTCGTGGAGAAAATGGTGTGGAACTACTGTTACCTCAACCGCGGCTTGGCCATTTACCTCAACGGACAAAAATACCAATCCAAAGATGGTTTGAAAGACCTCTTGGAAAACAATATGGATGGCGACCCGCTCTACCCCATCATTCACCTGGAGGGCGAGGACATAGAAATCGCATTCACCCACGGAAGGACCTATGGCGAGGATTATTATTCTTTTGTGAATGGACAACATACTACCCAAGGAGGGACACACCACAGCGCTTTCCGTGAAGCGGTAGCCAAAGTGATACGCGATTTTTACAACAAAAACTACGAGCCTTCAGACATCCGACAGTCCATCGTGGCAGCGGTAGCTGTGAAAGTGATAGAACCCGTGTTTGAATCACAGACCAAAACCAAACTCGGTTC
>DIUF01000051.1:0-1149 GCA_002422285.1 Flavobacteriales bacterium UBA6165
GGAAGATTGAGTTCTTTGATGCAGGAGGAAAAAATAACCAACAACAAAATAATCTGAAGTGCGCGCATAAAATATCTTTTCTCAAATCTAAACATAAAAATGAAAATCGCTTCCAGCCATTGACTGAAAGCGATTTTTTGTTGATTTAAAGTTTTGATTAGTAAGCAGAGAAGATTTAAAGAAAATACATCACCAGTTTCTGTTTACGTTGATTTTGAGCGGCTTATGATTTTTTCGCTTTATTGATCGTATAAACCCCAATTCTCCTAGATATTTCAAAGTAAAAACCAGAGCCTCTTGACATTAGCCTTATTGTGTTAACTTCTTGAACACCAAAGGTGGTATAATGCTGTCTGAAATATACCGAATTGATTTCAGAAAAACCTTGAATAAAATAGGCATTCAGAGAAAAAAGATAAGACTTCTTGGTCTTAAAATCCACTTCAAAACCGATTTTAGCGAATGGTGCTGTTTTAAATGTTGGATTAGGTTGAAGAAAAATAGAATCTAGCCTCGTTTCAGGGGTCAAATAAACATCAAACCTTTCTACTGCATCAATGCGCTCATAAGGATTTCTGAAAAGCATTAAACCAAAAGAACCCGACACGCGCATATCCAAGAATTGAGTCTTTGATTTAATTTGTTTTGCAGCATTAAGGGAAATTCTATGAATTTGGGGTTCAAGATAAAGACCAAGTCCATAAAGTGATAAGTCATCATAAGATCGAAAGTAAGAACGCGTTTTATAGCTCACCTTGTCTCGGTTGTAAGAAACTGAAAAAACATTTCCGCTTTGCATTGATTTTACCCCGATTTTCACGCCATAATCAAAGGAAGGTAGACGAACAAATCGCGAGCTATGAGACGGAAAGCCTGGAGTATAGACAAATTGAGGCGGTATAAAATAAATCAAATCATTATTCAATGAATTACGATCAACGCGCGAGAAATTGAATTTGGTGATGTAGCAAGGTTCTATAAAGATTTGGAATTGGGTAAATGCCGTCAGGTGTAAAGAAAACAATAAAAAAGTGAAACGTTTTTTCATGTGTCTGTATGAGAATACTCTTATATCTTCAACTTCTTAATCCTACTCACCGGCCCAGGACATTTCATTTCGTGGCATTTCACGCAGGCATCAATGGCGAT
>DIUF01000051.1:1169-8593 GCA_002422285.1 Flavobacteriales bacterium UBA6165
TATGCGTTCGCGCAATTGCTCGTTGATGTGCGCCATTTGTTTCATTAACGAAGCCATTTCTGAGACTTCGTACATCTCAAATTCTTTTTCATTGCTGCTGCACGAATACAACAAAAATAAAAAAGTACACGCAGTTATTATCTTGATCATAGTCAGGTGATTACTTTTTGATTTTAACACCCAATGCAATCACATGGGGCGCATAATCTTCGTCTTCATCAAATTCAATGTCACTTACATCTTCGCCCGCATCCTCTGCAAAATGACGCTTTTCAGCAGCAGAATCCAATTTCCAAAATGCTTTGCCGTAAATCACAGCATCAGAACTAGCGGCGTTCAGAGGAACAAAAAAACCGTAATCCAAGAAGGTAACGCGCGCCACATAACCCTCGCCCAAAGCCACTTCCATCCAACAACCTTTTTTCTGACAAACATCTTCAATCTTGGTTGAAAACATAACAAGCGCTGTATCACCTANNAAATTCCTGTCCGAATGTCTCGTATGGGTCGCTTTTACACGCTGAAAAGACAAGGACAAAAGATGCAAGGGCAAGAAAAAATGTGGTTCTCATGTTCTAAATTTTACACAAAGGTATTGAAATGTGGTGGTTTAGGGAAAATAGCTCGGGTGATTTTTGTCAGGTCGACTTGAAAACGCCAAAAGCCATAAAAATAGTTGGCCAAAAGCCCGTCATCGACCAAACATGCTAGGATTTCAATTGTTAAGTAACATGAGCCACAATTGGCCCTAAACATTTTCCCTACCTTTGCAACAGATTATAACATGATGAAGCCATTTAACGTAGAAGATATTCGTAAAGATTTTCCAATTTTAAGTCGAGAGGTTTACAACAAACCACTGGTCTATCTCGACAATGGTGCGAGCTCACAAAAACCGAGCGTGGTCATTGACGGCGTAAAGGCGTATTACGAAAATGACAATGCCAATATCCATCGCGGTGTACATCACCTTTCGCAGATGGCGACTGATCGCTATGAGCAGGCGCGTGAAACCATCAGCAAAGCCATCAATTCTAAGCACACGCATGAAGTCATTTTCACAAAAGGTGCTACGGAAAGCATCAATTTGGTGGCGTTTTCTTTTGGTGAACTGCTGCAAAAAGGCGATGAAATCCTGATTTCACACATGGAGCACCACGCCAATATTGTGCCTTGGCAAATGTTGTGTGAACGCAAAGGCACCGTTTTGAAAGTGATTCCAATGTTGGAGAACGGCACACTTGATATGGCGGCTTTTGATTCTTTGTTGACCGAAAAAACAAAATTGTTGGCCGTGGTTCATGTTTCCAATACGCTGGGCACAATCAATCCGATCGAAGAAATGATTCAAAAGGCTCATCAAGTTGGAGCCAAAGTGTTGATTGACGCTTCGCAAAGCATTCAGCACCAGCGCTTGGATGTTCAGGCCATAAACTGCGATTTTTTGGTTTTTTCTGGACATAAAGTTTTCGCGCCAACAGGTACTGGAATTCTCTATGGAAAAGAGGATGTTTTAAACGCCATGCCGCCTTATCAAGGTGGAGGCGATATGATTGATCGCGTTACATTTGAAAAAACAACCTACAATACCTTGCCCCACAAGTTTGAAGCTGGAACACCACACATTTCAGGCGGAATTGGTCTCGGGTTGGCTTTCGAATACTTGAACAACATCGATTTTGAAGGTGCCATGAATCATGAAAAAGCGCTTCTGAAATACGCCACTGAAAAACTGTTGACCATCGATGGATTGCGCATTTACGGTACAGCTGACCACAAAGCATCCACCATTTCTTTTTTAATCGATGGTGTCCATCCCTTTGATGTTGGCGTGCTTTTAGACAAACAAGGCATTGCCGTGCGCACAGGTCACCATTGCACGCAACCTATTATGGATTTTTACGGAATTCCTGGAACGGTTCGGGCTTCTTTCGCTTTTTACAATACTTTTGATGAGGTAGATGCGCTCCACAAAGCATTGGAACGCGCTGCTGGCATTTTGAGATAATAAATAACTTATGCAAACCATAAACAATATCGAACAAGAAATCATTGAGGAATTTGAAATCTACGATGATTGGATGGACAAATACGAATTTTTGATCTCCTATGGCAAAGAATTGGCTCCCATGGACGAAAAGCTCAAAACCGATGACCGCTTGATCAAAGGTTGTCAGAGCAAAGTTTGGGTTGATGCCAATTACGATGGAGAAGTCATGCACTTTTCAGCAGATGCAGACGCCATTGTGACCAAAGGCATTATTGGACTTTTGGTGCGTGTGCTCGACAAGCAAAAACCAGAAGACATCGCCAAAGCGGAATTGAAATTCATCGATGAAATTGGTTTGAAAGAGCATTTAAGTCCAACGCGTTCAAATGGACTCTTAAGCATGGTGAAGCAGATGAAAATGTCTGCAATTCAAGCGCTTTCTTAGAGCTAGTTTCTTTTGAATTGATTATACTTCTAGGTCTGATACATAATTTTTCTGGTTTTTGTTTTTGGCAGTGTTTTTGTTATTGCATTGTTTTTCAATCACTATAAAATCATTCTGATGCCTGAGAAAAGAGATTTGAAATTAGTTGAAAGTCCGATTTTGGGTCATTTGATTGCAATATGCTTGCTGGTTTTTTCTTGTGCTACCAATAAAGCACCTGTTGAAAAACCATTGCACTCCGTGGTTTTGAAATTTCAAAAACATGAGCCTTTTTGTGGCGGTGCTTATCCTAATCCTGAGCAACTACGAGGCTGGGTCTCTCCTATTACTAATCAACAATACGCTATTTTTAAAGCGGAAAACGACTCGGTGAAACATTCACAAAAGGCCAAACCTTTAGGGGTGTATAAAACGGATAGTTTGGGCCTTATTCATGGGGCGTTTTCAACAGGGTATTACTATGCCGTGCATGTCGATAAAACCATGAGTTTTGAGAATTTCTATAAAAAACACGAAATTCAATCGGATCAGTACAGACAATCTGGTGGTCGCCCGTGTTTTGAAGAATGGTATGCCACACCAGAAATGAGGTTTCAAGTTGTTTCAAGAGGGCTAAACAAATTTGAAGTAACCTTACAAAGCTATTGTTTTATAGGTTTGATGCGTTGCATTAGTTGGGTGGGCCCCATGCCTCCATGAAAAACCTTATTCTATAGAATTAACTTGAACAGTACTACCCTCAAACTAAGCATCATCTGTCTTCCAACACTGAAATAACTTTGATTGGGGTTTTGTGCAAAAGGCGCATTTCCGTTTTCCCCAAGTCCAGATTCAAAATAGAAATGCTCATAACGTCTTTTCGGATTCATAAAATTCACCAAACCACCATATTCAAATCGAATGGAAAATCCTGAGGTTAAAACTCCACATTCATCAGGCGACCGTGCCCAAACATAATTGATCCCAAACTCGCCCAAAGTACTGTAAGTCCTATTTCTAAAGCCTAAACCATCTTCAACATGGTCATATAGGTTATATAGACCAAAAAAAACTGTTTCACCAGGAATTGGTGAACCTTGAGTATCCCAAATCATAAAGTATGTTGACCATCCAAACCCCACCGTAAAAAAGGGGAAAATATTCTTTTCATGTAGTTTAGGATTGTACGAAACAAAAAAATGATTGTATCTTCCTTTGGCTGTATTGGTTGCAAGTACGTTATCGCCATATCCGCTGAAATCGGTATACATTGGAAGGCGTTCTTCACGTCTGCCAAATTCCTTTTGTTCATAGGAAAAGCCATAAGTCCAATCTGAACAAGGCTGTTTAAAACCCATGACCATATTGATTCCGTAAAAGTTCAAATCAGACATTTTATCCATTCCGCTTCCAAAGGAAAAACCCAACTCACCCATCAACTGAGCGCGAGTATCAAGCGGTTGAAATAAACCCAAACAACACAAAGTAATTAGCACATTTAAAAGTTTCATAATCGAGTATTAAAGAAACCAAATTACAAGATTAGAGCGAGTTGTGCTAGACTCCCGTGTACTATTTATTTAAAGTGTGTTAAAACATCGCCCGCATTTCAACTCCACCAGCGTGAATCATTCTGTTGTCTTCAGATTTTCGGTTGATAAGACGTTTAATAAAGCTCAATAATTTCTTGGGGATACAATTCGATTACTGATGAACGATCAATAGCTGCGATTATTAAATGAATATTGCTTTCAAAAAGGTCCAGTAAGGTGTTGTTCTTGATGTTGCCTGTTCGGACTAAAATGATTTTTTTGGGATACCCTTTGAGTACAAAAGCATTCAAAAAATCGACATCCTTGCTAATCACAACAGCATCGTGATCAATGGAATAGCATATAATTTCATTGTCTTCACTGAAATTCTTATTCGGTAAATCACTTGTATGAACGGCATCGTGTCCAATTTTTCTTAGAAACGAAGCAAGTTTAAAAGGTAATTATGAACCTCATGACGCCATTTTGTGAACACTTTTCACTTGAATTAATTTCGAGGCAAAACTCAAACAGGCCAAAAAGTCCTCGTGTTCCAAATCAGGGTAATCCTCCAATAAATCTTGAATAGTCATTCCTGATGCCATCAATTCCAAGATATGCTCAACACTATAACGCATGCCTCTGATGGTAGGTTTTCCATGACAAATATTTGGATTAATTGTGATTCTTGTTAAAAGCGTATCCATTACTTTTTTTTTCAAAAATAGAAAATTTAATCGACGTAACAAAAATGAAGATTTATTGCTTAAAACATCGCCCGCATCTCTACTCCACCAGCGTGAATCATCCTGTTACCTTCAGATTTTCGGCCGTTGTAGCGAATAGATAATTGTAGGTTTTTTCCCAAATTACGCTGATAATTAATCATCCAGGTGTAATTAAGTCCTGGACGCAGAGACTCGAGCATTTCAAAGCCTAAAGCACTGTTGACCTCACCACTGTAATCTATTTTCAGAATGTTCATGTTTCCAGAAATAGTTCCTTTTTGGGGTTGATTCAAGCGAAATTCCAAACCAAAGTCGTTTACCAAAGCCCTTTCACCATTCTCAATAAAAACGTTGACTTTATCCTCATATCGGTAATTCGCCGAAAGTCTGAGTTTGGTGTCGGGCTGATAAATGATTTCGGGGAATATCTTGAAATAATTGATTTTAAAATCTCGACCTGTGGTAAATTGAGCGAAAGAAGCCTTTTGTCCAAACTCATAAGTGCCCTTGAGCGTGAACTTTCGCTTAATATTCCAACGCGCATTGAAAGCATGAAACTGGGTCAAACGCTCATCAAACCCATTGGCCAAGAGCAATTTGTTTGCAAAACGAGAAAAGGTATAATCTCCCCCAGCAATTTGATTCGTTCTATTGAAAAAGATTGAATTTCGATAAGAAGAACTTTCGGAAATCAAAGTAGTGTCATTGGTTAGTGTTGTGAATGGATTCAAATTCGAAACAAAGTCGCCGTCGATTTTTCTGTTCAAACGAATTTGTGTTTGATTTGAAATGCGCGACATAAAACCCAAAACTCCTTTTTTCTTGTTCCATATTTTCTCGGGATGCAGAAAAATACTCTGACTAAACTCATTAGAAAAAGTACGGATATATTCATTGGACGGTGTAAAAATGCGCACATAGTTGGCTTCATCGGCATAAAGCGCCACTTCAAATTCATTCAAATCCTTGATGCCATCCCCATTATAATCGCGCCAAACATACACCCCACGACCGGGCAATACCTCTATGTAGATAAATTCCCGTTTCAATTCCAATCCACTGCCCAATTCATAAAAAGTACTGGTTCGCAATGCACCTTTCCAAAGGTTTAAACTGTGCTCAAGTCGACCTAAAAAAGTATTTTCTGGCTGAATGTTAATTAATGTAGAATCGACAATTCGCAAATTTCGATAATTCACATTCAAGCGCAATTGGGTTTTTGAATTACTCACCCAATCATAACTGCCTCCAAAGTTTCGCGCACTTGTAGCCAAACCAAAATCAGTGGCGTTGCTCAATTTATCGTCTCGCTGGCGGTAATATATTTTGAATTTGTTTTTAATGCTGTCATTTTGGGTAATGTAGAACTGCCAATCATAAAAATGATAGGTATTCTCTTGCACAATCGGACTTATGAAATCCTTGTCGATACGGTTGTATTCATGCTCATCCATGAAACCGATTTTCAGGTATTTAAAACTTTGGGAAACATCAATTTTATGGCGCACAAAAAATGAATTTTTCACCCCTGAAGTATTTACCGCATTACTCGTCCATTTGATATCAAAGCCTTTGTCGCTCCAAGCACCGTCAGTATTTGCTTTCAATCCGAAAAAGTCACTGCCCCAACTAAAGAGGTTTCCATTGAGTGTCATGAAGCCCTTACTTTTGTATTGAATGCGTGCTCCTGTATTGGCAATAAGTTGATATCCTAAAGTTTGCGTATGTAAAATATTCCAGTCTCGGTCAAATTCTGCTGTACGAAAACGCTCAATAGGCACAAAATGACGTCCTGTGTATTCCAAACCGGTGTTGGTCTGCAGGCGCCAAGTTGTTACACTGTCTTTGCTTAATTTGTGCTGCGATTTGAGCATAAATTTCCCCGCCATCGAGAGATTATCTTCGCTGTCTAGCGTTGAAAAAGTATTCACGTCATTGTTGGTCAAGGCGACTTCGGTAAACAATTGCAGGTCTTTGCCTAAATCAACTTCCACACCACTGGTTATCATCTGTCGCTGTTTTGGCGTAATAACCAATCTCACGGGGCGATAATTCCCTTGAGGCACGCCATTTATCGGTTCAACCCAGCGAAAAACGCGACCAATGGCCGTAAATCTGTCAAAAACATAATCTCCCTGCCCTTGTGCGACCTGACTAAAAACAACCGAATACACAGCAGAATCTGGAGCGATGGAAAAGACCATTATAGAATCGTAGCCCAAAGTATCAATCATTTTATACATGACTTGGTTATCCCGGAAACCAACGGAATCAATGCCATTCACCACGGCATCTTGCAGATTATCTCCAATTTGAGAGATGAAGAAACGCTGTTCGGGTGTCAAATCTTGCTGAATGGGTTGATTCTTGGCATCTTGTTCAGAATAAATATTGACCCAAGTTTTCACAGGTCCTTTTTCATAGAGCATACCTGCATTAAAAAGTGAACGTGCATAATTCTGATCTGAATATTGAAATTCTACAATAATCCGTGAGTCTTTATCAATGGGGCGCTTGGTGGTAAATGTGATTTCTGAAGTATTGTAATTCATGATGTAATCATACTCCTGACCACGAACCAATTCAACACCATTCAAAAAGACGCGTTCAGAACCAGCCAAAACAATGATGAAAGGTTCGTTTTCAGCACCGCGCAACCTGTATGGACCTTGATTTCCCTCAACACCGTCGATGAGTTGTCTGTTGAATTTTCCTCTCGAAAAAGCCCCAGAACCATAAACGGTCATTTT
>DIUF01000051.1:8717-10623 GCA_002422285.1 Flavobacteriales bacterium UBA6165
TGTGATATCTCCCCCGAAAGTTGGATGTTCATAGTTGAATTTACCGATAAATCCTGTGCGTTTCCAACATTTATTCCTCGAGAAATAGATCCCGATTTTTTTAAAGAGGATGAACCAAAAATATCCTCCCGATTCAAATTCGAAGAAATCATAAAAGGATTCTCAGGCGAATTGGGTTTGTTGTAAACTTGAATAGAATCTTTGTTAAAAAAAACACCGTGAATCTTAGTCGGTAAAACTCTAAACCGAATCAAAACAGTGTCGCCAATTAATCCTTTTTCAAAAACGAGCGCATTGTTCATGGTGTCAATCGAATAGGCATCAATCTCTTTGAAATCTTTTGTCACATAAAGAGAAGGCCAATAAACCGTTAGCGAATCCAAAACAACAGGTGCTTCACTGATCTCAATTTTCATTTGACGCAATGACGAGTTTTGCCCAAAACCAGGCAGCACAACGAGCAGCAGGAGTATGATTATAAACGATATGTTTTTGGGAATAAACAAAACTTATTTCTAAACGTTAATCGAGTCGTTTTCTTGTGTGAATTAAATCCTACAAAGGTGCTAAATTTATTCAGCGTGAAAACGACACTAAATTTGCTTAAATCGTATCTTTGCAAAAATTTTTTAACCCCGTATTTTCACAGCGATATGAATACATTTCAAAGACGGCATATAGGAATCACAGAAAGTGAGAAAAATGCCATGCTTTCAACCATTGGTGTAGCATCATTGGATGAGTTGATTAACAAAACAATTCCAGCCCACATCAGGTTGAAAAATGAGCTGAACATTGATGCTGCAATGACCGAAAATGAGTACTTGCGTCATATCGCGGAATTGGCTGCCAAAAACAAGCGTTTTCGTTCGTTCATTGGGATGGGCTACAGCGAAACAGTTGTGCCTTCTGTGATTTTGAGAAATGTATTAGAAAATCCAGGATGGTACACGGCATATACACCCTACCAAGCTGAAATTGCACAAGGTCGATTGGAGGCCTTATTGAATTTCCAAACGATGATTTTGGATTTGACTGGGATGGAAATTGCCAACGCATCACTGTTAGATGAAGGTACTGCCGCTGGTGAAGCCATGGCCATGTTCTTTGGTTTGCGCTCTCGTGATGAGGTTAAAAACAACAAAAATGTATTCTTCGTTTCGGAATTTGTATATCCACAAACCCGCGACGTATTATTCGGAAGAGCAGCTGCGTTGGGCATTGATTTGGTTTTCGGAAATCCAGAAACGGATGAGGTGCCAGCCAATGCTTTCGGGGCTTTGATTCAATATCCTGACCAATATGGTCGCATTATGCCAATCGGTTCTGTAATTGAGAAATTCCACAATGCTGGTGCTAAAGTGGCTGTTGCTGCTGATATCATGGCTTTGGTTTTGTTGAAATGTCCAGGTTCTTTTGGCGCTGACGCAGTTGTAGGTTCTTCTCAACGTTTCGGTGTACCAATGGGTTATGGCGGACCGCATGCAGCATTTTTTGCTACGAAAGATGAATTCAAGCGCAACATTCCTGGTCGTATTATTGGCGTTTCGAAAGATGCTGATGGCAATTTAGCTTTGAGAATGGCTTTGCAAACACGCGAGCAACACATCAAACGCGACAAAGCGACTTCAAATATTTGTACTGCTCAGGCACTTTTGGCTGTTATGGCTTCTATGTATGCTGTTTATCACGGACCTGATGGATTGAAAGCAATTGCCAACGAAATTCATCAAAACACCATTCGCATCGCCAACAGCTTGACCGCAATGGGTTATCAGATTCAGAGTTCGGCTTATTTCGATACAATTTGGGTGAAAATGCCTGCTGGAAAAAATACTGCTGATTTGAAAAACGCCACTGAAAAACGCGGCATCAATGTGCGTTATTTGTGCAACGATGATGAATT
>DIUF01000020.1:0-2070 GCA_002422285.1 Flavobacteriales bacterium UBA6165
AGAAAAAGTGAACCGCTTTGCCGCCTTTTTAGAAGAACGTAATTTGGTAGTCAACGTGCGCAGAAGTCGCGGGAAAGATATTGATGCCGCCTGTGGGCAGTTGGCAAACAAAAACGCGGCCATCACCAAAGACAACCGCGTTCTCAAAACTATATAAGATTTTTTAGCTACTTTTTCTTTGCACTGGCGCCTTTTTAGCAGGAGCTTTAGATGCTGATGCTTTGGGAGATGCTTTGGGTGCTGCGGAAACCTTAGGAGCCGCTTTATCCTTAGCTGGTGCTTTTTTCTTTGGCTTTTCATCCGCAGCTGATTCTTCAGGGGCTTCTTCTTCCACTATTTTAAGCAAATCATTCGTTTGCAATAAATTGTACCAATTGAACAACTTTTTGATATCTGACAAGTAAACGCGTTCACGATCATAACCGGGCAAAACTTCATCCAAATAAGCTCTCAACTCAGCCTCGGAAGCCTTGTGAGAAACACATTGTCCACCATTTTCTTTATCATAAATACTGCGGTACACTTTGGACAATGGAACGTCTTCTTCGTACGTGTAAATACTGATATCTTCTAATGCAGAGATTTTATTGCTCGCATGAACAGCCAAACGCTTTTTATCCAAAAGTGATTCAACAATAATAGATTGATTGCCTTGAGCAACTACATTAAAAAGTCCGGGTTTTCCTGAGACAGCGATGATTCCTGATAAATTCATAAATGGTTAATCTTTTTTTAAAGTGGGGCAAAAATAGTACAATTCAAGTCAAAGCATCAATTCTTCACGATTTTTATCGGTTTTGTGTCTGAGCCAGGCCCAAAGCTAATGAAATATACTCCAGAGGCTAAGACGGACAAATCCCATGATTCGTTGGAAACAATGACCCCCTCTCTTAGCAAATTGCCTGCCAAATCATACAACCAAACCGATAATTTCTCACTTTCAAAGATAAAATGTAGTGTGCCATCTGTAGGATTGGGATAAACAGTAATGACTTGATACGAGTAAAAACCTAAGCCAACCAAACTCACAAAAAAGGGCTCCGACTGTGAATAACAGCCGAATTCGTCGTTTACTGAAACGGAATAATAACCTCCAATTATTGGTGTATAATTCTGCTCAACGGCACCAAAAATAGGTTGTGAATTGAGATGCCATTGATAATTAATATTTTCTGAGGCACTTAAAACCACACCATCGAAAGTTATTTCGGAAGGTGTTGGAAAAGTATTGGTAATGACCAAAACCTGCATCACATCGCTTGTGTTTCCGCAGGCATCTGACAGTTCAAAAATGCGGTAAATTGTGTTGGGTATCTGAGAGTCGTAAATCTCGTTGATGAACTCAATGCCCACAAACTGACAATTATCTCCATAATTCTGAACGACACTAACATCAGGCTCAGGAAAACCAGCGATGCATGGCACGTACGTTGTATCGCTAATCTCACCAAAGGGCGGAATTGTATCCAGAACGGTAAACCACTGATGAACATCAAAGAAATTTCCGCAAACATCCATCAATCGATAAGTGCGCTTGATGATTTGCGGACATAGATCCACGCCAATTGAATCACCAAAATGAATCACCTCAACACTGGAACAATTATCGACAACATTGCTTATGACGTTAACATCAACTTCAGGCAACAAATCCAAACAAGTCAAAATTTCATTTGGTGGTGCAATTCCAAAAGGCGAAACAATATCAATGATGATAATTTCCTGTTCGACGTCCGTATAATTACCACTTAAATCTGTCAAGCGATAGGTACGTGAAATTAGCTGATTGCATAGATCGCCCGACAATTCATCGCCCAAATGCACAACAGAAACACTTCCACAATTGTCGGAAACATTATAGACACTATTAACATTAGGAGCTGGCACTTCAGACAAACAAAACACAGCAATACCCTCAGGGGCTAAGCCAATTGGCGCAATGGTATCTGCCAAAACTTCCAAAACATTTGAAAAATTCCTACAGCCCTTTTCATTGGTCACGGTTGCAAAATAAATCCCCGCTGAATCCAAAGCAAGGTTGAGAGTTGTGTCACCTGTGTTCCAAACAGC